>CAYPKV010000029.1:0-21065 GCA_964411415.1 uncultured bacterium | reverse complement strand
GTGTCATCACTCTGGTCGGGGCGGGTGCACTGTGGTTGCAGGACCTGCTGTTCGGCCGGCTGGCCGGCACGGTCACGGCCGAGTGGCGCGACCGTCTCTACGCGGCGCTGCTGCGCCGCAACAGCCTGGACCGGAGCCAGAGCTCCGGCGGCCTGGCCAGCCGCATCATCGCGGACCTTAAAGAGTGTGAAGTGCACCTGCAGTACGGGCTCAGCAGCCTGGTCGCCGAGAGCGCCACTGCTGCCGCGATCCTGGTGCTGCTGCTGGTCATGAACACCACGGCGACGCTCATCCTCATCGCCCTGGCCCTGCCGCTGGCTTTCACGCTCACGTGGCTGGGCCGCCGGGTCGAGAACGCCTCACGCGAGGTGCTGGAGCGCACCGAAGAGGTCGGCGCACACCTGCAGGAAGGTCTGGGCCAGCTCGAGGTGGCCCGTACGTTCGGCCTTGCGCCTTTCCTGCGCGCCCGGCTCGAGCCGGACAACTCACGGCTGCGCCAGGCTATGGGCCGGCGCGCCCTCTGGGCCGGTGCCCAGGCGCCAGCCGCCCAGGTGCTTGGCTTCATCGCCCTGGCGGTGCTGATCCTGCTGCTGGTCGGCTCTGTCCGACAGGGCACCATGACGCTCGGTGAACTGACCAGCTACGTGACGCTGATCGCACTGCTGGGCACGCCGCTGACCATGCTGCCGCGCGCCTGGGCCATGTACCGGCAGGCCCAGGCGGCTTCAGCACGCCTGCACAGCCTGCTTGGTCAGGAAGACAGCCAGCCTGCCCGCAGTGAAGCCGGCGCGCCGGACCTGAGCCAGGCGATCACACTGACACTGTCCGGCGTGTCGTTCCGCTTCGACGATGCCGACACTGACCTGATCACGGGTCTGGACCTGCAGCTGCACGGCCCTGCTCTGATCGCGGTAGTCGGTGACAGCGGCAGTGGCAAGAGCACGTTCCTGCGGCTGCTGCTCGGCCTGCTCAGCCCCACGGCCGGGCGTATCGACCTGGCCGGCACCGACCTGGCTGAACTGTCCGACGCGGAGCAGCGCTCCCTCATCGCCTACGTGCCGCAGAACCCTGCCCTGTTCCGGGCGAGTGTCAGCGAGAACATCGACCTGGGCCGAGGCTTCGGAGCAGACCGCATCAGCGCCGTCCTGGCTGAAGTCGGGCTGGAGACGCTTGCCGCCAGCCTGCCGGGTGGCCTCAGCTACCAGCTGGCTGAACGCGGCGCCGGCCTGTCCGGCGGCCAGCAGCAGCGGCTCGCCATCGCCCGGGCCCTGCTTGCCGATCCGCGGCTCCTGCTGCTCGACGAGCCGACCGCCAGCCTGGATGCCGACAGCGAGGAAGCAGTCATCCGGGTCCTGCGACGTGAAGCCGGGCGCCGGCTGGTCATCGTCAGTACGCACCGGCCCGCACTGCTCGGGCACAGTGACCGCGTGATCCGCTTCACTGCGGAAGGTCAGCTCACGGGCTGAACCGATTACAATCGCTGACATGGATACGAACAGTCCAATCAGCAGCTTCCTGCGACACCACTTCCGCCACTTCAACGCCGCCGCCCTGATAGACGCCAGCGACGGCTACCGGGCGCACCTGGACGCGGGCGGCCGCATGATGATCACCCTGGCCGGCGCCATGAGCACGGCTGAACTCGGCCTGTCACTCGCTGAGATGATCCGTCAGGACAAGGTCCACATCATCACCTGCACCGGCGCGAACCTGGAAGAAGACGTCTTCAACCTGATCGCCCACGACTTCTACGAACGCGTGCCCAACTACCGTGACCTGACACCGGAAGACGAGCAGGCGCTGCTGGAGCGGCACATGAACCGCGTCACCGACACGTGCATCCCCGAAGGTGAGGCCATGCGCCGCCTCGAGGGCGCCCTGCTGGCGGAGTGGCAGCGGGCCGACCAGGCCGGTGAGCGGCTGTTCCCCCACGAGGTGCTGTACAACATCCTGCGCAGCGGGGCCCTGGAGCAGTACTACCAGATCGACACGAAGGACTCGTGGCTCATCGCTGCGTGCGAGAAGAACCTGCCGATCATCGTGCCCGGCTGGGAAGACTCAACGAGCGGCAACATGTACGCGGCCCACAACCTGATGGGGCACATAAAGAACGTACACACCGTCAGGACAGGCATCGAGTACATGATGTTCCTGGCTGACTGGTACACCGGGGCTGCCGCTGAGAGCAGCATCGGCTTCTACCAGATCGGCGGCGGCATCGCCGGGGACTTCCCCATCTGCGTCGTCCCGATGCTCGAGCAGGACATGCAGCGGCCCACCCCGCTGTGGGGCTACTTCTGCCAGATCAGCGACTCCACAACCAGTTACGGGTCTTACTCGGGTGCCGTTCCGAACGAGAAGATCACCTGGGGCAAGCTCGGTATCGATACGCCGAAGTACATCATCGAGTCTGACGCGACGATCGTCGCGCCGCTCATGTTCGCCCTGATCCTGGGTCAGTAACGGTTTCCCCGTCCTGACCCGGCATCGTGCTAGGGTCACTCGTGCCCGGTTCCCCGTGCGGGAACCGATCGCGTGTTCGGGCAGACAGCCCGGAAAGAGGTTCAGAGTAAGTCGCGGCAAGCTTACGCCTGTTGTGCAGTTAAGGAGTTGAAAACATGGCCATTCTGGCTACTGACCGCCTGTCGAAGGTTTTCGGACCCAGACCGGAAGCTGCCCTGGAGTTCATGGGCAGGGGCGGCAGCAAAGCGGAGGCACAGTCCCGCTTCGGAAACGCCGTTGGCGTGTACGACGTCTCGCTCGAGATCAACGAGGGCGAGACGTTCGTACTTATGGGACTGTCTGGAAGCGGCAAGTCGACGCTGCTCAGGTTGCTGAACCGGCTGCATGAACCGACCTCAGGTCGGGTGCTGGTCGGCGGAACGGACATAACGGCCCTGGGCCGGCGTGAACTGCGCGAAGTGCGGCGCACCATGTTCAGCGGCATGGTGTTCCAGAACTTCGCCATCCTTCCCCACAGGACGGTGCTTGAGAACGTCGGCTTCGGCCTCGAGCTGCAGCGGCAGCCGCAGGCGAAGCGCAACGCGCGGGCGCTGGAAGCGATCGAACTGGTCGGACTGTCCGGCTGGGAGAAGAGCCTGCCTGCCCAGCTGTCCGGCGGCATGCAGCAGCGTGTCGGACTCGCCCGTGCCCTGGCGGTGGACGCGCCGATCCTGCTGATGGACGAGGCGTTCAGCGCCCTTGATCCGCTCATCCGGCGGGAGCTGCAGGACGAGCTGGTGGAACTGCAGGGCCGCATGAACAAGACGATCGTGTTCGTCACCCACGACCTGGATGAAGCCCTGAAACTCGGTGACCGCATCGCGATCATGCGGGACGCGCAGGTCGTGCAGGTCGGGGCGGCGGAAGAGATCGTCGCGAGGCCCGCAGACGACTACGTCAGTGCGTTCGTTGAAGGCGTGGACCGCAGCGAAGTACTCACCGCCCGGAACATCATGCAGCCGCCCCTGACCACCGCGCTCCTGCGCGACGGCCCGCGGACGGTGCTCACCAAGCTGCGCCGGCACGGCCTGTCGGGCATATTCGTCACCGACACGGACAGGAAGCTGCACGGCTACCTGGCTTCCGAGACGGTAGTGGAGCTGCTCAGGGCGGAGTCGGACAGCGCGAACATCCGGCAGGAATTGTTCTCCCCTGCCCTGACGGTCGAGCCGGACACCCCGCTGAGCGACATCATCGACCTGGCCAGCACGGCCACCGGGCCGATAGCGGTCGTAGCTGAAGGCCGTCTGCGTGGCGTCATCGTCAAGGGCGCCATCCTGGCTGCTCTCGCTGGCCGCAACGGTGCCGCCAGTGGAGCTGCAGCATGAACGGCTTCAGGATCCCCCTGCGCGACTGGATCGAGACTGCGGTTCGCTGGCTGCAGGTGAACCTGGGTGATTTCTTCGATGCGACGGCTGACGGCATCGACGTGGTCATCGATTTCCTGCTCAACCTGCTCACCGCGGCTCCGCCCCTGGTCACACTTGGCATCATCTGCGTCCTGGTACTCGTCATGGGCGGCTGGCGCCTGGCGCTGTTCGCGCTGGGCGGTCTGCTGCTGATCCAGAACATCGGGCTGTGGCAGCCGATGCTTGAGACACTGGCCCTCGTACTGTCAGCGCAGCTGCTCATATTGCTGGTCGGACTGCCGCTCGGAGTGCTGTCGGCGCGCAGCCAGGCAGCGGAGCGGTTCATCCGGCCGGTGCTGGACTTCATGCAGACGATGCCGGCGTTCGTCTACCTCATCCCGGCTGTCATGTTCTTCGGTATCGGCCGGGTACCGGGTGTCATCGCGACGTTCGTGTTCGCACTGCCTCCGCTCGTAAGGCTGGTGAACCTCGGTATCCGCCAGGTGCCGGTCGAACTCGTGGAAGCTGCTGACGCCTATGGCGCCACCGGCTGGCAGAAGCTCGTGAAGGTGCAGGTGCCGGTCGCGGCACCGACGATCATGGCCGGCGTCAACCAGTCGATCATGCTCAACCTGTCGATGGTCGTCATCGCCAGCATGATCGGTGCCCGGGGTCTGGGAACCGAGGTACTGCGCGGCATCCAGCGGATCCAGGTCGGCCAGGGCTTCGAAGCTGGTCTGGCAGTCGTCATCCTGGCAGTGATACTCGACCGGATGACAGCCCGGCTCGGTACCCGTCGGAAGCAGTCCTGAATGCGCTCCGGTTTCAGTGTTCAGCAGTTAATACACAGGTGTTGCGAACATTGCATCTGAGTGCAGATGCATGTTAGGTTCTGGACTGGACCTTCGGTCTTACCGTCTGCGTACCGATGTGCAGGCGGACAATCACGGCCCCGCGGGCCACAGCATCTACTCCCTTGAACAAGGAGGAACCCAATGAAAAACCTGTTCAGAAACACCTGCGCCGCAGCCGTACTCAGCTTCGGACTTGCCGGCACCGCCCTCGCCCAGTCAGACACCATCCAGCTCGGCTACGTGCTCTGGGACTCCGAGATCGCCTCGACCCACGTCGTGGCGGCGGTCCTGATGGACGAACTCGGCTACGACGTCGAACTGACCTCGGTCGACGCCGGCCCCATGTTCACCGGCCTGGCCCAGGGCGATTTCGATGCCATCGTCGCAGCCTGGCTGCCCGCGACCCACGCGGCGTACATGGAACAGTTCGGCGACAGCTTCGTCGACTACGGCCCGAACCTCGACGGCGCTGACATCGGCTGGGCCGTGCCCACCTACGTCACCGTCGACAGCATCACCGAACTGAACGCGGTCTCTGACCAGTTCGAAGGCGAGATCGTCGGCATCGACCCCGGTGCGGGCCTCATGGCAGCCAGCGAACAGGCGATGGAAGCGTATGACCTCAGCAGCTTTGTACTGCTCGATGGTTCTGACGCCGCAATGGCCGCTGCTCTTGACCGCGCCTACAACCGTGAAGAGTGGATCGTCGTGACCAGCTGGCGTCCGCACTGGATGTGGGCTGCCTACGACCTCAAGTACCTGGAAGATCCCGAAGGCGTGTTCGGCACGGCCGAAAGCATCCATACCCTGCTCTCGGCTGACTTCGCGGAGAACGGTCCGGAGGACGTCCTGAGCTTCCTCGACAGCTTCTACTGGAGCGGTGAAGACATGGGCGCCGTGATGCTCGACATCATCAACGAGAACATGGACCCGTTCGACGCCGCCCGCAAGTGGATCGCCGAGAACCCCGATACGGTCGCAGGCTGGCTGGAGTAACAGCCCGGCCTCACAGCTGAAACGTTGTGTCAGTCGCCGCCCGTGGCAACCCCACGGGCGGCGACTCCCGTATATGATGCCTGACAATGTCGCGTGAGCGGCGGCTTCTATAACGCTAGGAAGTGAGAACATGAAGATCGAACGGATAGAGCTGCGTGAAGTGAGCATGCGGTTGCGCTTCAACTTTGAGACCAGCTTCGGTGCACAGCAGGACCGCAACATCGTCCTCGTCACCATGCACTCTGAAGGCCTGGAAGGCTACTCGGAAGGTGTGGCCGGCGAGTTCCCCGGCTACGCGTACGAGACGCGGGAAACGACCTGGTCGGTACTCCGTGAGTTCGCGATCCCGCAGCTGATCGGCAAGGACATCCAGACCCCGGCCCAGCTGCTGCATGAGCTCCGTTACATCCGCGGTCACAACATGGCTGTAGCTGCCCTGGAGATGGCTTTCTGGGACCTGCAGGCAAAAGCTGCCGGTGTACCCCTGTGGCAGCTGCTCGGCGGTGTGCACACGGAGATCCCCACCGGTGCGAGCCTTGGCATCCAGCCGACCATCGAGGAGACGGTTGAAAGTGTCGGCCAGCACGTCGCTGAGGGCTACCGGCGCATCAAGCTCAAGATCAAACCCGGCTGGGACGTCGCGATGGTCCGGGCCGTCCGTGCGGCCTTCCCGGACATCGACCTGACGGTCGACGCGAACAGCGCTTACCGGCTGACCGACGCCCGTGTCATGCAGGAGCTCGATGAGCTTGGGCTCACCTACATAGAACAGCCGCTTGCCTACGACGACATCGTCGACCATGCCAAACTCCAGTCGCAGATCGGCACGCCCATCTGCCTTGACGAGAGCATCCACTCGCCCGAGGACACCCGCAAGGCACTGGAGCTCGACGCGGGCCGCGTCATCAACCTGAAGGTCGGCCGGGTCCGTGGTCACCTGCAGGCCCGCCGTGTTCACGACGTCGCCCTGGCCTTTGGGGCGCCCGTTTGGTGCGGTGGCATGCTCGAAGCCGGCATCGGCCGGGCTCACAACCTGCACCTGAGCACGCTCGAGAACTTCGTGCTGCCCGGTGACACCGCCAGCGCCAGCCGCTACTGGGACGAGGACATAACTGACGTGATGCTGGACGCGGAGAACGGCATCCAGAGCGTTCCTCAGGGCCCCGGTATCGGAGTCGGCCTGAACCACGACTTCATCAACCGTGCCACCGTCCGTACCGAGGTGTTCTCTTGACGGGCTACTCGGCCAGCAACATCAGCCCGGAGGACACCGCCCGCCTCATCAACGTAAGCGGCGTCAGCAACCTGCGTGACGTCGGTGGTTACCGCACTACTGACGGCCGGACCGTCCGGAGCGGCCGGCTGCTGCGTTCCGCCTCGCTGCACCTTCTGGACGAGGAAGGTCAGCAGGAGCTGATCAGGCGCGGCCTGCGGCACGTGATCGACCTGCGGCATGACCACGAACTGGTGAACGCGCCGAACGTGTTCAGAGGTTCAGAGCAGGTGAACTACCAGAACATCTCCCTGTTCCAGGGATTGGCCCCCGAACGCATCCCCATCGGTGCCATCCCCACCCTGGCCGAGATGTACACGGAACTGCTGGACAGCTCAGCTGACCTCATCGTGAAAGCGATCGAGCCGTTCGCTACCGGCGAGACCGCGCTCGTGCACTGCAGCGCCGGCAAGGACCGGACCGGCATCATCGTGGCACTGCTGCTCGACCTCATCGGGGTCGACCGGGCGACCATCGTTCACGATTACGCCCTGACGGACATCTACCTGGAACCGCTGCGTGAATCGTTCCGCGACTTCGCCCGCGGCGCCGGTATCGACATGGTGCAGTACGAGCACATGATCTCCTGCCGGCCCGAGTACATCGAGGCGTTCCTGGATCACCTTTACGACCGGTACGGTGGCGCCCGCAGTTACCTGCTCGCTTCGGGCATGACCCAGGAGCAGCTGGACGCCATCCGCGAGGAGCTCACCGAAGCCTGAGCGACCTCAGGCCGGCGTGGCCCTGGCCTCGTTCGCCGCTGCGATGAATGCGGTGAACGGGGCCAGCTGCTCTTCGTAACGGCCCTGGCTCATCTCCGGGTGCCACTGCACGCCGAGCAGCCAGGCGCCGCTCGTGCCTTCGATGCCTTCGACGACCCCATCGGCGCTCCTGGCCGTCACCTTCACGCTGTCTGCCGGCCGGTCGACCGCCTGGTGATGATAGGAGTTCGTCATTATGCTCGGGCGGCCGAACGCCCGCGCCAGGATGGAACCGTCTGCCAGCGTCACGGTGTGATGCGGTTCGCCGTCCATCGCCTTCTGACTGTGGTCCAGGCCGGCGATGTCGCGGCTCAGATGCTGATGCAGGCTGCCGCCCTCAGCGACGTTGATCAGCTGGTGGCCGCGGCACACACCCAGTACCGGCAGGCCGCGGCTGCGGGCCGCCTGGTACAGAGCCAGTTCGAAACGGTCGCGGTCCGTGTCGACGCGGCCCAGGTCGGCCGCAGGTTCCTGACCGAAGTTGGCAGGGTGAATGTCTACCCCGCCGGTGAACAGAACTCCGTCGATACCGTTCAGGAACTCGCTGGCCAGTTCCGGCTGGAGGCTGGCGACCATGACAGGCAGCCCGCCGGCGCGGACGACAGCTTCGGAGTAGTTACGGCCGGTGACAGCTTCGAGCCTTCTCAGGTCACTGCCCTGGCCGGTTGAGGTGGTCAGCAGGATGCGGGGGCGGTTCATGGCCAGACTTTATCAGTTGCCGCTGACGCTGCAGTCGACGCCGGCGTCAGTCGCGGAACCAGGTGTCAGGTCAGCCTGACCGGACCGGGGGCTGCCGCACACGGCGACACTGAGGTTCCACTGCCACGCTTCGGCGGCGGTCATGATACTGATGCCGCTCGCCAGGGCGTGGTCGAGCAGCGCCTCGAAACGCTCCGGTGGGAACTGGGTCTCCACCACGGGTTCGTCGCTGAACAGGTGGAACACCACCGTCAGCCACTCGCCACTGTGTGCAGCCCGGTCTATCAGCTGTTCCAGGGTGTCCTGCTCCAGCTCGGGGTAAACGGACACGCCACCAAGCGCGTAGCGGCTGGCGTAACCGATTATGTCGGTGACGGCGTTGATGGTGCGGGCACTGTCGAACCAGCGGGCAACTGCAGCCGTCACTTCGGCGTTGTACAGCCCGTTCGGGTAAGCGTAGCCGAGCCGTGTGCCGAAACCACTGGCGCTCAGCCATTCAGCCGCGAACCGCAGGTGGCGGTTCAGTTCGGTTTCGCTCATCCAGATGAGCGGGTGTTCCCCGTGCGCGCCGATCTCCCAGCCTGCCTGATGCAGTGCATACAGCTGCTGTTGATCCAGGTAACCTTCGTGGCCGATCAGCTCAGGGATCGCATATACGGTGCCACGCAGGCCGCGTTCCTGCATGAGCGGGAAAGCGTGGTCCCAGACGTCACTGCGGGCGTCATCGAAAGCGATGGTGAGCGCGCCGCCACCGACCCGTTCAGCCAGGAAGACGATGCCGCTGAAGGCTACTACCGCGGTGCGGCCCGTGTGCGAGGTGACGCGCAGGACCATGCCGTTTACCGTGGCCCAGTCCGCCCCGGCAGATGCGGTCCACGCGCCGGCCGGTACGGTCAGGTCGATCCACTCGCCTTCCTCCGGTGCGCTCAGCAGCGCACGCAGGTCCGCATGCAGGTACTCGTCGAAGTTACCGCTGGTCGACAGGATTACTTCCGCCAGGCTGACGGCACCCCAGTCGTGGGACAGTACGCTTATCCGCAGCTGCCGTCCGCTCAGGTCACCGCGGAACGCCTCGCTCCAGCCGCCGGCGGGATCGCCAGCCTCGTTGGCGGCCACAACGAGTGTGTCACCGAGGCTGGCGATGCCGCCGCTGCCGAACCAGTCGAGCCAGTCACGGGCGCAGGCGGCGCCGGCGAGTGCCACCACGAGCAGGCTGAGCAGCAGGCGTTTCACGGACGCAGGGCGAGGGCCTCGTCGAGCCACTCATCGAGCAGCTCGTTCCTGCCACGCAGCGGCTGGGTCACTTCTGCGGTCCAGTCGAAGTAGTCGCGGCGGCGCTGCCGGCTCCAGCCGACCGGCACTTCAACGCTCAGGTCGGTGAGGTTGCTGATCTTCTCGGCCAGCTTGATGAGCTGCGCTTCCTCACTGAAGTTCACGACCCTGGCGGGCAGCTCTTCACGCCGGTCAATGCGCGAAAGCTCGCTGTCAGCATTGATCTCCTCGACGATGCCAGCGACCCGCGCGCCGTACTGCTCGTGCAGGGCGGCCGCTTCGACTTCCGTGTCGCGGAGCACGTCATGGAGGGCTGCTGCGGTGAGCAGTTCGATGTCATCGATGCCGGCCCTGCTCAACAGGGCGAGGACCTGGACGACGTGCTTGAGGTGAGGGCTTCCCGGAACGTCCTTGCGGCGCTGGCCATTGTGGAGATGAGCGGCACGCGCAAGTGCTTCGAAAACTGTGCTGTATCCGTCGTTTCCGTCACTTCTCATATCTCTCCCTCATGTTCAGGATAACCTGCCGCGCCCCGGCTGGAATGGTGGCCCTCACTGATATCATCAGTCCAGGGCGCGTCTGCGCTACGGAGGAAAAGAAGATGTCCCTCAGCCGTTTTTACGATGTTCTGCGCAGCTCTGACGGTTCACGCTTCATCGAAGCGTACGTGACCGGCTTCCAGCTGCTGCACCTGCCGCTGCTCAACAAAGGCACTGCGTTCACCGATGAGGAGCGCACGCTGCTCCAGCTGCACGGCCTGCTGCCGCCGCGGATCGACACGCTCGAACGTCAGATCGACCGGAACTACCGGCGTTTCAGCAGCCTCGCTGATCCGCTCGAGAAGCACAACTTCCTGCGGCTGCTGCAGGATACGAACGAGGTGCTTTTCTTCGCGATCGTCCAGCAGCATCTGGAAGAGATGCTGCCGATCATTTACACCCCGACCGTTGGCGAGGCCGTCAAGCGCTTCTCTGACAACTACCAGTCGACCCGCGGTCTGACCCTGTCGGTCGACTCGATCGAGCATGCCGACAAAGCGGTCGACAACCTGCCGCTTGACGACGTACGCATGATCGTCGCTACTGACGCCTCAGCCATCCTGGGCATCGGCGACCAGGGCTTCGGCGGCATGGCCATCTCGATCGGCAAGCTGGCCATCTACACCTCGGCCGGTGGTATCGGGCCCGACAAGGTGCTGCCTGTCGAACTCGACGTCGGAACCAACCGTGGTTCGCTGCGTGAAGACCCGAACTACCTGGGTTCCGACCGGGCGCGCCTGACCGGCAAGCCGTACCGCAACTTCATCGACCGTTTCGTCTCCGCGGCAGTGCAGCGGTATCCGAAGGTCGTCATCCAGTGGGAAGACTTCGCCAAGGACTCCGCCTTCGCCGTTCTGGAGCGGTACCGCGACGTGGTGCCCTCGTTCAACGACGACATCCAGGGCACGGGCGCCATGGCGCTGGCGGGCGTGCTGGCCGGCTGCCGCATCAAGGGTGAGAGCATCACGGATCAGAAGATCGTGATCAGTGGCGCGGGCGCCGGGGGTATCGGCGTTGCCGAGCTGCTGCTGCAGGGCCTGCAGCACGCCGGCCTGAGCCGCGATGAAGCACTGCGCCGCCTCCTCATCCTCGACTCGCGTGGCGTGCTCAGCAGCGACCGGGAACTGGAGACGTACAAGGCACCTTACGCCCAGGATCCTGCCTGGCTGGCAGAAGCCGGCATCAGTGCCGGAGCCGGTCTGGCTGACATCGTGCGGCAGCACGGTACGACCGTACTGATCGGCCTGTCCGGCCAGGGTGGCCAGTTCAGCCGCGAGGTCGTGGAAGCCGTCGCAGCCAACACGGAGCGGCCCATCATATTCCCGCTGTCCAACCCGACCGAGAACACCGAAGTGCTCCCGGCCGACGCCATCAGCTGGACGGAAGGCCGGGCACTCGTTGCAGCCGGCAGCCCGTTCGCTGATGTGACCTTCGGCGACAGCCGCTTCCCGGTTGCGCAGGGCAACAACGCTTTCGTTTTCCCAGGCATCGGCTTCGGCAGCGTCCTGAGCCGCGCCCGCAAGGTGACGGACAACATGATCGCGGCAGCAGCGTACGCGCTGGCGGACTACACGGCGGAGAAACATCCGGACCGGCTGTACCCGCCCGTTGCTGAACTGCAGGCAGTCAGCATCCAGGTGACCGCGCGCGTCATGGCCGCTGCCGTCCAGGACGGTGTCGCCGGTGAGTTCGGCATATACGAGCTGGACCAGCACGCCATGGTCCAGTTCGTCAGGGAGCGGTTCTGGCACCCGCATTACCTGTCCTACCGCCTGCCTGAGAAATGAATCCGCCGCTCAGACAGCGGCTCAAGAGGAGAAGTACGTGCAGCAGATAGACAAGAAGCAAGTGCAGGCCGAACTGGACCGCCGCCGTGGCGTTCCTGTGTGGCTGCACCTTGAAACGACCACTGGTTCCTACACCGCCCTCGGCCCCGACAGGCGGCCGCCCGTCATCGCCTTCGTCCGCAACGCGGCCATCAGCTACAGCCGAGGTCAGATCCGTGGTGACGGACCGTGGCGGGTAGGCCTGAAACTCGAGGGAGGCTGGGTGTACGCCGAAGGCCTGACCGACTTCGAAGTGACTGAGCGTGACGAGCTGCTCCTGGCCGGCCACGACCCCGAAGGCAACCTGACCGTTGCCCTGCAGATCTCAGCGTCACCGTTCCGGGAGTGATGTGAACATGTCATGGCTTGAACTGCCTGAATCGATCGACCACCTGACCGAGGGCATGGTGCCGCTCGACCCGAAAGACCACCGCGGTCTGCTGGTTGTCCTGCCCCATCCCGATGACGAGAGCTTCGCAACCGGCGGCACCATCGCCCGGTTCGTCGATGCCGGCCTGCCTGTCCTGTACGTTTGCGGCACCTACGGCGATGGCGGCCGGCGCATGGGCTCGCCGTTCTTCGCGCACCGCGAGAGCATGCGCGACATCCGCGAGGTTGAGCTGCAGGAGGCTTGCCAGGTGCTCGGCTGCTCCTACCGCATGCTCGGCCTGCGGGACAAGACGGTCGAGTTCGAAGACCCGCAGCACGTGGCCGGCCTGATCAGCCGCGTCATCGAAGACTTCGATCCGAGCGTGATCATCACTTTCTACCCCGGTCATGGTGTGCATCCGGACCACAACGCACTCGGTTACGCTACCCAGCTGGCCGTAGCTGACATCGCCGAAGAAGAACGCCCGCTGCTGCTCGGCGTCGCAGTCGGCAACCCTGCGCCCGTCGAACTGATCGGCAACGCCAGCGTGTACTGCGACATAAGGCAGCACGCCATCCGCAAGGTCGATGCGCTGCGCGCCCACCGCAGCCAGACGCAGTTCCTGTTCCAGCGGCTCGACCGCAACGCCGATGACAACGACAGTCAGACGCGTGTGTTCAGGACCGAAGCGATGTCAGTGGAGCGCTTCTGGTACCTGCCAGGTATCGACTGGCAGCCGTAAGCGCATGACCGTGGGCCTGCGCAGCGTCGACCTGAACGCGGATGCCGGCGAGTCGGCTGCTGACCTGCAGCTGTTCGGAACCGTTACGACGGTCAGCCTGGCATGCGGTGGTCATGCCGGCGATCCCGGGCTGCTGAGGACCGCCCTTGAGCGGGCAGCTGCGCTGGGTCTGGCAGCCGGTGCGCACCCTTCTTACGCAGACCGGAGCGGTTTCGGGCGGGTCGAAAGCGGCCTGCCCGCCGCTCAGCTCCGTGAGCTGGTGCTGCAGCAGCTGGAGTTCTTGAGCGGCCTCGCAGACGGGGCTGGCGTCAGCCTGGGTCACGTCAAGGCGCACGGTGCGCTATACAACCGGCTGGCCCGCGACGACGAGGCGCTGCACGCCTTCGCAGCTGCCGTCGTGGAGTGGCGCCCGGACGTCCGGCTGTTCCTGCCGGCCGGGCCCAGGTTCGCGCACTTCCGTACGGTCCTTGACGGCGTCCGCGTCCGGCCGGTCGCCGAAGCGTTCGCTGACCGCCGCTACCTCGCTGACGGCCGCCTGGCCCCGCGGTCACTGCCGGGCGCAGTCATCGCGGACCCTGCCGCAGTTGCGGGGCAGGCACTCACTCTCATGCAGTCCGGACAGGTCAGCAGCCTGGACGGCCCGGCGCTTGCCATCCGGGCCGACACGATCTGCCTGCACGGCGATCACCCCGGCTCGCTTCTGGCGGCCAGGACGGTAAGGACAACGCTCGAGAGCGCAGGTTTCACTGTTCAGGGCTTATAGTGGCGTCTTGCCAGCTGGCAGCCCGGAACAACCGATGCTGAAACGTTTCTACTCTTACTACCGACCGTACCGACGCCTGTTCTGGCTTGATTTCTCCGCTGCTGTCATCTCGGGGCTGATGGAGCTGGGCTTCCCTGTCATCGTGTCCCTGTTCGTGGACCGGCTGCTGCCCTCGGCCGACTGGCCGCTCATCGTCGCTGCCGCCTTTCTACTGCTGCTCATATACGTCATCAACGCCGGCCTGAACTACGTGGTCACCTACTGGGGTCACATGCTCGGGGTGAACATCGAGACGGACATGCGCCAGCAGGCGTTCGACCACGTGCAGGACCTGTCGTTCAGTTACTTCGACAACCAGAAGACCGGCACGCTCGTCGGCCGGCTTACCAAGGACTTAGAGGAGATCGGCGAGGTCGCGCACCACGGACCTGAGGACGCCTTCATCGCGGTCATGACACTGATAGGTGCGTTCGTACTCATGTTCATGGCCAACGCTCAGCTGGCCGGGATAACGGTCGCCATCCTGCCGCTGGTCATCTGGCTGACGAGCCGTTACGGCGGTGCCTTCACCCGCACCTGGCGGGAGATATTCAGCTCGATCGCCCGTTTCAACACCCGCATCGAAGAGAACGTGGGCGGCATCCGGGTGGTGCAGGCGTTCGGCAACGAGGCGCACGAGAAGCAGCTGTTCGCCGAGGAGAACCGCGAGTACCGCCGGCACAAGCTGACCGGTTACTCGATCATGGCGAAGAGCACCTCCTACAGCTACCTGAGCATGCGGGTCACCCAGCTCGTCGTGATGGTGGCAGGCAGCTGGTTCGTGCTGAACGGGCAGCTGTCTGCCGGTGAGTTCGTGGGGTTCCTGCTGCTCGTGAACGTGTTCTTCAGGCCGATCGAGAAGGTCAACGCGGTCCTTGAGTCGTACCCGAAAGGCATCGCCGGTTTCCGCCGGTTCATGGAGCTGCTCGACACCGAACCGCTCATTACCGAACGGCCGGATGCGAAGAGTGTGCCGTACCTGGCCGGCAACATCCGCCTCGAAGGCGTGTCATTCGGTTATCAGCCGGGCCGGCCCGTCCTGAACGACGTGAACCTGGACATCGAAGCTGGCAGCACCGTGGCGTTCGTCGGGCCCAGTGGCGCCGGCAAGTCGACCCTGATCGGACTGCTGCCCCGTTTCTACGACGTCACAGCCGGCCGCATCACGATCGACGGTCACGACATCCGTGACCTGACGCTGCACTCGCTGCGCAGGCAGATCGGTGTGGTGCAGCAGGACGTGTTCCTGTTCGGTGGCACCATCCGCGACAACATCGCCTATGGCGACCTGACAGCCAGTGATGAAGCGATCATGGACGCTGCCAGACGGGCCCGTCTGGACGGACTCCTCGCTGAGTTGCCTGATGGCCTGGACACGCTGATCGGCGAGCGGGGCGTGAAACTGTCCGGCGGCCAGAAGCAGCGCCTCTCGATCGCGCGCATCTTCCTGAAGAACCCGCCCATCCTGATCCTCGACGAGGCGACCTCGGCGCTCGACACCGAGACGGAGCGTGCCATCCAGCAGTCGCTGAACGAACTGAGCGAAGGACGCACCACGATCGTGATCGCCCACCGGCTGGCGACCGTGCGCGACGCGGACCGGATCGTCGTCGTGGACGGCGGTGGCATCGCCGAAGAAGGCCGTCACGAAGAACTGCTGGCCCAGCCTGGCATATACAGCGGTCTGCACCGCGCCCAGTTCAACTGATGTGACATTGTGCTCTGCGTGAGGACTGCCGCATTCACGGTGGCTCCATGCACATAGAATTGCCTGATGGGATCCGGGGGTGGTGACAGACCAGGCGTGCAGGTGCAGCAGCGGCACATCGTCGCCGTCATGCTGTATGTCCTCGTCCTGACCGCCTTTCTGATCCCGTTCAGCAGCAACCTCATCCCGGAGCTTCCTGACTCAGTCTGGCCTTCGGCCCTGATTCTGCTGTTCGCAGGGCTCGGCTGGTGGCTGCTGAAGCGCGACGAACTGCGGCTCGCAGTCGGCCTCGTCAACAGCGCCTTCTTCCTGACGGCCGCGATCCCCGTGCTGAACAACGGCCTGTCAGGTCAGGCGACCGGGCTCACGCTGTTCTTCATCCCGCTCGCTCTGGCCGGCATGGTCCAGGACCGGCTGCGTCTGCTGCTCACCGCAGCCGGCTGCATCGGCACCGTGTTCCTGAGCGTGTGGCTGCACAGCGCTGACCTGCTGGGCCCCCCTGACGGACTCGAACCCGTCAACGCCATGCAGGGCGCCGTCGAGTTCACCATCGCCTGCGTCATCGTCACAGTGATCTTAGAGCGGTTCGGTCGGGCCAACCGCCGTGCCCTGGATGCTTCGCTGCAGCGCGAGACTGCCCTGGCCCGGGCGATGCAGGAGCGTCAGCTGGCTGAGCGTGAGCTGGAACGTGAACGCTACTTCAGTAACGCGATCATAGACAACCTGCCCGGTATATTCGTCGTGTTCGACGAGACCGGCGCGGCGATCCGCGGCAACAGCAACATCTCCAGCGAAGCGGGTTACGAGCACGAAGAAGCCAATGACCTGCCGGTCGAAGCGTTCGTGGCCAGGGAGGACATCCCCATGCTGCGCGAGAAGATAGGTGAGGCGCTGCGGCACGGCCGGGCCCGCGCCACCGTCAACCTGCAGCACCGTGACGGCCGGTCCATCCCCTACCTGTTCCAGGGCAGCAGTTTCCTGATGGAAGGGCGTCAGAACGTGGTCGCCCTCGGTTACGACGTCAGCGAGGTCGTTGAGGCACGCCGGGCGATCGAGGAGCTGAACACCAGCCTCGAACTTACCAACACTGAACTGCTGCAGGCGTACGAGACCACGATCGAAGGCTGGTCCCGGGCACTGGACCTGCGTGATCACGAGACGGAAGGGCACAGCCAGCGGGTTACTGACCTGACGGTGCAGCTGGCGGGCAGCCTGGGGGCAACAGCTGAGCAGCTG
This sequence comes from uncultured bacterium, assembly GCA_964411415.1. GTDB lineage: Bacteria > Deinococcota > Deinococci > Deinococcales > Trueperaceae > CALDPK01. The sequence goes on along the minus strand of CAYPKV010000029.1, from coordinate 4,136 downwards.
CTGCACGTACGGCGCGGTGCCCTGCTCCATGACATCGGCAAGATGGGTGTGCCCGACAGCATACTGCTGAAACCCGGAGCGCTCACTGACGAGGAGCGGGCCGCGATGCAGATGCACCCGATTTACGCTTACGAGCTGCTTAAGCCGATCAGGTTCCTGGAGCCGGCACTCGCGATCCCGCTTTATCACCATGAGAACTGGGACGGTACCGGTTATCCGAAAGGGCTTGCGGGCGAAGATATACCGCTGGCGGCACGGGTGTTCGCGGTCGTGGACGTGTTCGATGCACTGACGAGTGAACGGCCGTACCGGCCGGCCTGGAGCCGCGAGCGGGCCCTGGAGCACATCAAGGGTGAAGCCGGCAAGCGCTTCGATCCGAAGGTCGTGTCAGCTTTCATCAGTCTGCTGACCGACTCGCCCGCTATCATTCACCCATGAAGAAGATCGCCGTACTGCTGGCCGTGCTGGTCCTGGCAGTCCTGCTTGTTCCCCGCAGCGGCAGCGCGCGCGAGTGGGTCGGGACCATACCGTCCGTCGAGTTCCCCGAAGGCCTGGACTGGATCAACACCGATGAACCGCTCACCCTGCTTGAGCTGCGGGGCCGGATCGTGCTGCTCGATTTCTGGACCTACGGCTGCATCAACTGTGTGCACGTCATCCCTGACCTGGCAGCCCTGCAAGAGAAGTACGCCGAGGAGCTGGTCGTCATCGGTGTGCACAGCGCCAAGTTCAGCAACGAGGCAGTGACGGAAAACATCGCCCTGATAGCTGAACGCTACGGCCGGAACGAACCTATCGTCAACGACCTGGACTTCGAGATATGGCGCAGCTACAACATGAACGCCTGGCCGGGCTTCATCATCATCGACCCGGAAGGCCGGGTCGTGGGCCGGCAGTCCGGTGAAGGCATTTACGACCTGTTCGACGAGGTGATCAGTTCCATGATCGTCACCTTCGAGGAACGCGGCACGCTGGAACGCCAGCCGCTCAGTTTCCGCAGCGGGGCGGTTGTCAGACCCCGGACAGCGCTGCGTTTCCCGGGCAAGGTACTGGCTGACGCCGCCAGTGAACGCCTGTTCATCGCGGACAGCGGCAACAACCGCATCGTCGTGACGGACCTCAGCGGCACCGTCCTGCGCGTCATCGGCAACGGCAGCCCCGAACTCCGGGACGGTACGTTCGCTGAAGCGTCGTTCCGGGCGCCGCAGGGTCTGAGCCTGGGACCGGCCGGCGTGCTGTACGTCGCTGACACCGGCAACCACAGCATCCGCGCGGTCGATCTCAGCGCCGGTACGGTCACCACCGTGGCCGGTCATGGCCGTCAGGAGTACATGTTCGGCCTGACCGAAGTGGACGGCCTGGTACATGGCCTGAACTCACCGTGGGACGTGCTGTGGCTTGATGGCACGCTGTTCATCGCCATGGCGGGGCAGCATCAGGTGTGGACTCTCGATCCGGCCAGCGGGCGACTTGAACTGTTCGCCGGCAGTGGCCGTGAACAGCTGACCGACGGTCCGCTGCGCAGCGCCGGACTGAACCAGCCCAGCGGCCTGGCGACCGACGGCGAGTACCTGTACATCGCTGATGCTGAGGCAAGCGCCATCCGCCGCGCTGACCTGGATCCGGCCGGTGAGCTTGTCACGCTGGTCGGCACCGGTCTGTTCGACTTCGGTGACGTCGATGGCGTCGGTGCAGAGGTGCGTCTGCAGCATCCGAAAGGAGTTGCCTGGTGGGAGGGCGGAGTGTACATCGCAGACACTTACAACCATTCCGTCAAACGGCTCGTTCCGGAGGAACTGCGGGTGCGCCGCGTCGTCGGTGAGGGTATGGCGGGTTACGGCAACGGCTCCGGGCTGCATACGGCGTTCTTCGAACCGGGCGGACTCAGCTTCGCAGACCGGCTGCTGTTCATCGCCGACACGAACAACCACGTGATCCGGCAGGTGGACATGGACACTGCCGTCGTAAGCACCGTGCAGCTTACTGACCCGGAGGCGCTGCTGGTGCGCCGCCCGGCGGGGGCCAGCGCCTTCGACGAGACGATCAGCCTGGCTCCGGTCGCCATCCCGGCAGCAGGTGCCGAACTGCGGCTGAACCTGAGTCTGCCCGCCGGTTACGTCTCGAACCATCTCGCACCACTGAGTGCAGAGGTTTCACTCGAGGAAACTGGCCTGTTGAACAGTATCGTGCTCACTGAACCGGAATACCCGCTCAGCCTGGAACTTGGCACAGTTATGGCAGATGGACCTGACGAACTGCTGGTTGATGTAACTGTGTACTACTGCGAGAGTACGAACACGCAGCTGTGCCTGATCCGGCAGGTCCGCCTGGTGCAACCCCTGACGGTTGCCGCTGCAGACGGTGTTCAGGGCGTAGAACTTAACTGGCAGCCACCGCCTTTGCCCTGAGTATGTGAACCGGGACACTATTCCCTGCCCGGCACCGCTGGAGGCATGTTAAGCTCACCGTACTGTTACTGACGGTTTGGTTTTCCCCCCAGCCAGCGGCGTACCGCTGGAACCCTTCCCGAAACGGAGCAGGAATGGCATCATTTAACGAGAAGACCACCAGCAAAGACATGGCCTCCAAGGCATCCAAGGTTCTCAGGGACCCGAAGTCTTCAAAGGAAGCACGTTCCCTGGCAGCCTCGGTACTGTCACAGCGTGACCCGGCCAAGCAGACCGGTTCGAAGATGGAGGACCTGGCCCGTAAGCTGTTCGCAGCGAAGGACACGCCCGAAGAGGTCCGCTCACTGGCGGCTTCCGCGATGTCACAGGCCAACCGCGAACGCTGAACGACTGATTCAGCCGTTACACAGCAGCCCCGGTCCGTAACTGGACCGGGGCTGCTGCTGTCAGTGCAGGGCGTGACAGTGTCCCGCAGCAGTAAACTCAGTCAATGCTTCAGGCCCGCCCGCTGGCTGCTGCCACCAGCAGTCACGTCTACAGGGAGCGGCTGCTCCGGCTCCTGCCGGACTCGCCGGGTCATGTCGTATGGCTGCACGCTCCACTCGGCTATGGCAAGAGCATCCTCGCTGCCCAGTGGGCCGAGTCGCTGGAGATCGCAGGCTGGCGGGTCATCTGGGCAGCCATGGCCGGCCTCACCGTTCAGCAGACCCTGGCAGCTGCCCTGCGGCTGCCGGCTGCCATCCCCTGGGCGGTCATCCACGATGAACTGGCCCGCGAACCGACCCTGCTCGTGCTTGAGGACCTGAGCGGCGACGAGCAGCTTGAGCCACTGCTGCGTGGTCACCACGGAGCACTCGTACTGCTGGCCAGCCGCACCGAACTGGCCGAACCGGAGCTGCTGCGCCTGCAGACCGAAGGACGCCTGATCGAACTGACAGCGACCGACCTGGCGTTCAGCGCCGAAGAAGCCAGGCAGCTCGCCGGAGACTCAGACCGGCCCGTGGACACCCACCTCCAGGAAACCGGCGGCTGGCCGCTGCTGCTTCACGTCGCACTCCTCACCGGCAGCCGGGACACCAGCGCCCTGCATGTCGCGCTTGAACGCAGCCTGAGTCAGGAAGCATGGCAGGAAACGCTGTTCCTGAGTGCGGCCGGAACGCTGGCTGACACAGCGGCCAGCACTGTGACAGCCGAACTCGTCGAGGCTGGCTACCTGCAGCAGCTGCACGGTTCGGTGCGGCTGCATCCACTTCTGTCCGAGCACCTGCTGAAGCACCAGGCTGCGGCGGTACAGCGTGCCCTGCTCGCCGCCCGCGGGCGACTCCGGCCGCTTGAACTGGCAGCAGCACTGGAACGCGCTGGCCTGCAGGACGAGATACCCGCCGTGCTCGCACGGGTTCCGGTGCGGCTGGCGGCGGAACTTCCTGCTGAGTTCCTGCGGCTGACACGGCTGTCCACTGCTGCGGCGAGCCCGGCACTGCAGGTGCGCACAGCCTGTGCCCAGCTGGTCAGCCGGCCCGGGCCGGAGACGGCTGCGCAGTTCCGCGCAGCCCTTGATCACCCTGAAGTCAGTCAGGAAGACCGTTTCCACGGCCTTACAGTCGGCGCCCTGCAGATGTCGCGGGTGCGGCTGCACGACCAGGCAGCTGAGGCACTGAACGCGGCCGGGGAAGCAGCAGCGGGCCGCAGCCCGGAAGCACTGCTCTACTTCGACGTGAACCGGGCCGC
>CAYPKV010000028.1:0-21069 GCA_964411415.1 uncultured bacterium | reverse complement strand
GACGAAACCACGGGCGTGCACCACGCGTTCCGGGATGCGCTCCCGGTCGAAGTGGCTGATCTTCTCCATGAACTGGTAGTTCTCCATGGTCGCCGGACCGCGGCTGCCGACGGTTCGCTGGTTCTGGTTGTTCGTGATGGGGTGGCCCTGGCGGTTCGTGAGCGTCAGGTTGTCTTTGTCGTCCACTTGAATATTCTCCTGTCTGTGACTGGTGCCCTGTCCGGGCCGGTGTGTCAGAAGCGGCCGCGCAGGCAGCCGTTAACGACATGAGTATAACCCGGAATCATTCCGACCTTGTCTCCTGCGCGGCGGTCGGGCGGCATGTAGAATGAGCTCACAATGTCAGGCAACGCTGCCGCTTCGCAGCCGGTGCTGGTGGATGGTGTAAGGACGCCGTTCCGCCGGGCCGGTACTGATTACCTGGAGCTGATCAGCTTCGACCTGGCCCGGACCGTACTGGCAGGCGTGCTGGCACGCACCGGGGTCGATGCTGCCCGGATCGGGCAGGTCGTCATGGGTTCAGTGCTGCAGAACCCGGTTACGGCTAACGTCGCCCGCGATGCCGCGCTGGCGGCCGGTCTGCCGGAACACACACCGGCCCACACCGTGACGCTGGCCTGCATATCGGCCAACCGGGCGATCGCCGATGCCGCCCTGAACCTGCAGGCAGGCCGGGCGGAGTTCGCCGTGGCGGGCGGGGTCGAGCTGCTGTCCGATGTCGCGCCGCTGTTCGGCAAGAAGATGCGCAGCCGCCTGTTCCGCGCCCGCCGCAGCCGCGGCCCGCTGCAGTTCAGCCGTCACCTGCGGGGACTGAAGATGCGCGAGCTGCTGCCTTCGGCACCTGCTATCGCTGAGTACACCACCGGTGAGACCATGGGCCGCAGCGCTGACCGGCTGGCCGCCCGGTTCGGAGTCAGCCGCCTGGAACAGGACAGTTACGCGCTGCGCTCCCACACCCTGGCAGCGGAAGCGACCGCTGCAGGCCAGCTCGTTCAGGAGATCATGCCGGTCTCGCTGCCGGACAGTTTCGACCTGCTGCTGAACGACAACACGTTCCGGACTGACTCCAGCCTGGAAGCGCTCGGCCGCCTGAAACCGTCGTTCGTCCGGCCCTGGGGCACGGTCACCGCCGGTAACTCCAGCCCCCTCACCGATGGCGCCGCGGCCGTTCTGCTGGCCCGGCGTGACGCTGCGGCTGCACACGGCCTGCCGGTCCGTGCGGTGCTGCGGGACTGGCTGTTCACCGGACACGACCCCACTGACGAGCTGCTGCTGGGCCCGGCCTTCGCCACACCACGGCTGCTGGAGCGCAACGGACTCAGCTGGCGTGACCTGGACGTCATCGAGATCCACGAGGCGTTCGCAGGCCAGGTGCTGGCCGTCCTGGCCGCGCTCGGCAGCGACAGCTTCGGCCGCAGTCACCTGGGCCTGAGCGGCCGTTTCTGCCAGCCGTCACTGGAGAAGATCAACCTGTGGGGCGGCTCGCTTTCCCTGGGGCACCCGTTCGGCGCCACCGGGGCGCGCCTGCTCACTACTGCCGCGAACCGGCTCCACGCGGAGGACGGCCAGCTGGCGCTCGTGACAGCCTGCGCCGCCGGTGGTCAGGCAGTGGCGATGCTGCTGGAGCGGGTGGACTGATGCTGACGCTGGAACTGCGGGACGGCGCCGGCATCATCTGGCTGGACAGCGAAGACCGCAAGGTGAACACGCTCGACATCGCGGCGCTCAGGGATATGGCCGCCATGTTCGACCGGTTGCAGGCAGAGCCGGCCTGCCGGGCGGTCGTACTGATCTCCCGTAAACAGGACAACTTCCTGGCCGGGGTGGACATCAGCCTGTTCACGAGGCTGAGCAGCCAGGAACTCCAGGCGGTCACGCTGGAGGGCCAGGGCTTCTTCAACCGCATCGCGAACTTCCCGAAACCCGTTCTCGCTGCGGTGCATGGCGGCTGTGCCGGCGGCGGCACAGAACTGGTCCTGGCCTGTCATTACCGGCTGGCTACCGATCACCCGGCTACCCACTTCGCGCTGCCGGAGGTGCAGCTGGGACTGCTGCCCGGCCTCGGCGGTACCCAGCGGCTGCCTGAGCTGGTGGGCCTCCGGAAAGGCCTGGAGCTGGTGCTGACCGGCCGGAAGGTTCACGCCCGGCAGGCCCGGCGCCTCGGCCTGGCCGACGCGCTTCACCACCCCGAAGGACTGTTGCAGGCGGCCCTGGACGCGGCCCGGGAACTTGCTGACGGTCACGTCCGCCATCAGCGTGTCAGGAAGAGCCTCACCAGCCGGCTGCTGGAACGTCCCCCGCTGAGCCGGCTCGTTTACCGGCAGGCCGCAGCCGCCGCACTGAAACAGGGCAGAGGCAACTACCCGGCCCCGGGCCGCATCATCGAAGCCGTCCGCATCGGCCGGGAACACGGTCTGAGCGCGGGGCTGCAGGCCGAGGCTGCCGCGTTCAGCCACCTGGCAGCGACACCGCAGGCGCAGGCACTGATGCACGTCTTCTTCACCCGTGCGGCCACCCGCCGCAACGGGTACGCCGGCCAGGAGCGGACGGTCAGCCGCATCGCCGTCGCTGGGGCCGGGCTCATGGGCGGCGGCATCGCCCAGGTGTCCGCCGGCGCCGGACTGCACGTGCTGCTGCAGGACCAGACGCTTGAGCTTGCCGCCAGGGGCCGCGGCCGCATCCACCGGGAACTGAGCCGCCGCATCGGCAAGGGCCTGAGCACCTTCGAGCGTGACCGCATCATGGAACGCGTCCGCTTCACTGACAGCCTTGCGGATGCCGGACGGGCAGACCTGACGATCGAGGCCGTGCCCGAGCAGCTGGAACTGAAACAGGCGGTCCTCGCCGGCGTGGAGGCGGTTACGGACGAGGAGCACATCTTCGCGAGCAACACCAGTTCTATCCCCATCAGCCTCATAGCCGCTGCGGCGAAGCGGCCCGGTCAGGTGATCGGCATGCACTACTTCTCCCCCGTGCCGAAGATGCCGCTGCTGGAGGTCGTCCGGGCAGAAACGACGTCCGACAGCACGGTCGCGACGGCCGTGCAGCTCGGCCTGCGGCAGGGCAAGTCCGTGATCGTGGTCGGTGACCGGCCCGGCTTCTACGTGAACCGCGTGCTGGCCCCGTACATCGCCGAGGCGCTGCAGCTCGTGCGCGAAGGCGTCCGGGTGGAGCGCATCGACGCGGTCATGCGCGACGCCGGCTTCCCGGTCGGCCCGCTGAAACTGCTGGACGAGGTCGGTCTGGACGTTGCCGCCAGCGTCAATACCGTGCTGGCACCGCTGTTCGCAGACCGCGGCCTGGAGCTGAGCGGAACCGCGCCGCTGCTGGAGGCGGGCCTGCTGGGCCGCAAGGGCGGCCGGGGCTTCTACCTGTACGGGGACGGGAGTTCCGGCCGGGTGAACACAGCGGTTTACCGCCTGCTCGGAGCAGGCCGGGCGGTCGATCCGGGTGCAGAGGACATACGCCGCCGGCTGCTGCTGGCGCTCGTCAATGAGGCGGTCAGGACGCTTGAAGAAGGTGTCATCGCCTCGGCCAGCGACGGCGACGCCGGTGCCGTTCTCGGCTTCGGCTTCCCCCCGTTCCTGGGCGGGCCGTTCCGTTTCGTGGATGACCAGGGTGCGGCAGTAGTCACCGCGGCACTCGACGCGCTGCACAGTGAACAGGGCGTGCGTTTCGAAGCGGCCGCCCTGCTGCGCCGGCTGGCGGAGAGTGGCGGCCGCTTCCACAGCCCGGACCTGGACTGAGTCTCAGTCCCCCAGGTGGCCGAGCTTGCTCAGCTTCGTCTGCAGGTAGTGCTCGTTGTACGGGTTGCGGCCGGCGAACAGCGGTACCCGCTCGGTTATCTCGAGGGCGTAACCTTCCAGGCCGGCGATCTTGCGCGGGTTGTTGGTCAGCAGCCGCATCTTGCGCACACCCAGGTGGTTCAGCATCTGCGCACCGACGCCGTACTCGCGCAGGTCAGCAGCGAAGCCCAGCTTCGCGTTCGCTTCCACGGTGTCGGCACCTTCGTCCTGCAGGCTGTACGCACGCAGCTTGTTGAGCAGTCCGATGCCCCGGCCTTCCTGACGCAGGTAGACCATCACGCCCCGGCCTTCATCGGCGATGGCCTGCAGCGCAGCATCGCGCTGGAAGCCGCAGTCACAGCGCAGGCTGTGAAGCGCGTCGCCGGTCAGGCATTCCGAGTGGATGCGGACCAGGACAGGTTCGTCGCCGGCGACGTCACCGAGCGTCAGGGCGATGTGTTCCTGACCGGTCAGCTCGTCGTTGAAACCGTGGATGGTGAACTCGGCCCAGGGCGTAGGCAGGCGGGCGCTCGCCACGTGGGTGACGAAGCTGTCTTCCTGCAGCCGCCAGGCGATCAGGTCCTTTATCGCTCCGACCTTCAGCCGGTGCTGCTCCGCGAACTCCAGGATCGCCGGCAGCCGCATCATGGTGCCGTCGTCATGGATGAGTTCGCTCAGCACCGCGGCCGGCTTCAGGCCCGCCAGCCGCGCCAGGTCGACCGCGGCCTCAGTGTGACCGGCGCGGCGCAGCACGCCGCCGGCGCGGGCGCGCAGCGGGAATACGTGCCCGGGCCGGGCCAGGTCAGCGGCGGTGGTGCCGTCACGGACCGCGGTCTGCACGGTCACGGCCCGGTCTGCAGCTGAGATGCCGGTCGTGATGCCTTCGACTGCCTCGATCGACACGGTGAAAGCCGTGGAACGCCTGGCAGTGTTGTTCTGCACCATGGGCGGCAGGTCGAGGTGATCGGCCAGGCTGTTGTCCATAGCCAGGCAGATGATGCCGCCAGTGTGGCGGATGGTGAAGGCCATCTTCTCCGCAGTCACGTGCTCCGCGGCGATGATGATGTCGCCTTCGTTCTCACGGTTCTCGTCGTCGACGATGATGACCGGCCGCCCGGCGGCCAGTTCCCGGATCAGCTCCGGAACACCTGCAAGTCCGCTGCTCACGATGCTTCTCCCTCGGGTGCGGCGGCGCTGCCGTACAGCTGCAGCCGCTCCAGGTACTTCGGTATCACGTCCGGTTCCAGGTTCACACTGCTGCCGGGAGCGAGTTCACCCAGGGTGGTGACCGCCAGCGTGTGCGGGATCAGCCACAGCGTGAACGCGTCCCTGTCAAGCTCCGGGTCGGAACCCCCCGGCCCCCCGACGTCGACGAGCGTGAGGCTGACACCATCGACGGTGATGCTGCCTTTGGGCGTGAAGTAACGGCCCATGCCCGCGGGTGCCTGTACGGTCAGGCGGTAAGCCCCCGGTTCTGCGACCAGGTCCGTGACCTCGCCGACACCCTCGACGTGACCACTGACGATGTGACCCCCGAAGCGGCTCGAGGCCAGCATGGCCCGTTCCAGGTTGACCTTTTCTCCGGCGCTCCAGCGCGGGGCGGTCCTGGCGATGGTCTCGCGGGACAGTTCGGTCTCGAAACCCGAGCCGGTCAGGGACACGACGGTGAGGCACACGCCGGACACGCTGATGGAGTCACCGGGCATGGTGTCGCGCGTGACTACGCTGGCCTGCACGTGGATGCGCAGGTCACCGCCCCGTTCTTCGGCGTGGCTGATGAGGCCGACTTCTTCGACGATGCCGGTGAACATGTCAGTGGCTCCCGTCGTAGTCGATGCGGCCGGTGATCAGCAGGTCGCCGTCGATCCATTCGCTCTGCTGTCCGCTGAGGCGCAGGGCGTCCGCCATGCGTTCCACCCCGAGACCGGCCAGCGGTGTGCGGCCGCTGCCGCCGAGCAGCAGAGGAGCCACGAACCAGGCGACCCGGTCGATGGCGCGCGCTTCCAGGAAACCCCAGGCCAGACTGCCGCCACCCTCGAGCAGTACGCTGTTCAGTCCGCGTTCAGCCAGGGCCCGCAGTGCCTGAGTGATGTCGGGCCGCCCGGATTCCCCGTCGATCAGCACGACTTCCGCTCCGCGTTCCGCCAGGGCGCGACGCCGCTCGGCGCTGGCCTGGCTGGTGGTGAAGATGATCACCCGGGCAGGTTCGCCACTGTCATCGGGTTCGAACAGCCGTGCTGCCGGCGAGGTCCTGGCGACCGAGTCGAACACGACCTTCACAGGGGTACGGCCGCCGGGTACGCGGGTCGTCAGCAGCGGGTCGTCCAGCAGCACGGTGTTCACACCGACAGCCACGGCGTCGTAACTGTCACGCCACTGCTGCACGCGGGCCCGGGCGGCCTCACCGGTGATCCAGCGTGACTGACCGGAGCGGGTGGCGATCTTGCCGTCGAGCGTCATCGCGGTCTTGTACAGCACGAACGGCCGGCCCTGCTCCAGCACCGTGAAGAACGGCTCGTTCAGGGCGTCGGCCTCGTCTTTCAGGACGTCTTCAGTGACCGCTATGCCGGCGGCACGCAGCCGGGCCGCGCCGCCGGCAGCCACAGCACCGCGTTCGGCGCTTGCGATGACGACCCGCGCCACGCCAGCCCTGATCAGCGCTTCACTGCAGGGCGGGGTACGGCCGTGATGGTCGCACGGCTCGAGCGTGACGTAGACGGTCGCTCCGTGTGCCAGTGCGCCCGCCTGTTTCAGTGCGCTTACCTCGGCGTGGTCAGCGCCGGCCCGCTCGTGGAAGCCCTCGCCGACGATGCTGTCGCCGTTTACGATGACGCAGCCGACCAGCGGGTTGGGACTGGTCCGTCCCCGGGCCTGCCCGGCCAGCGCCAGGGCGTGTCTCATGAACTTCTCGTCTGTTGCCGCACTGACCGGCGGCACGGCTGTCCCGTTGGACATGAATCCATCCTCCTCGCATCCGGACTGTTACCGTCGGTCCCGGAATCTCACCGGCTCGGGCCTCCAGTGCTGATGGAGGAGGCTTCGCGGACTCGTGCCCGGGCTCATCACCCGGGCCATCACCGCCGGTAGGGAATCACACCCTGCCCCGAAGGATCTCGGTTGTCGGGTGCCGCACAACAGCAGCACCCGTTCTGATTATATGGCCGGCTGGGCGGCCAGCGGCGTCGTCAGCGGACTTCGCTGCCGTCAGCGACGTCGCGGTCGAGCGACAGGACGCTGAGGTTGCCGTCGGCACCTTCGGCCGACAGGATCATGCCCTGGGACTCGACGCCCCGCAGTTTGACCGGTGCCAGGTTGGCGACCACGATCACCTTCTTGCCGATGAGGTCGGCAGGCTGGTACCACTTGCGGATGCCGGAGACGACCTGGCGCTGTTCGCTGCCCATCTGCAGCTGGAACACCAGCAGCCGGTCGGCCTTCGGGTGCGGTTCGACCGACAGGACGCGGGCGACCCGCAGGTCCATCCGTGCGAACTCGTCGATGCTGATCTCCGGTTTCGCCGGTTCAGCCGGCTGAACCGGTTCGGCAGCCGGGGCGTCACTGCTGATCTCCTCGCGCAGCGCGTCCATGTCGATGCGCGGGAAGAGCGGTTCGCCGGGCTGCACCGCGAAGCCTGAACCGAGGCTCAGCCAGTTGCCGGCCGAGTCGAGCGAGATCTCGGTGTCGGCGAGGCCAAGCTGACTGCGCAGTTCGGCGGCCTTGCCGGGGATGACCGGGTCGAGCAGGATGCTGGCGCTGCGCAGGGCCTGAACGCAGGAACGCAGGACAGTGTCGAGCCGGCCTGCCTGCTCCGGGTCTTTCGCCAGTTCCCATGGCTTCGTGTCGCTGACGTACTTGTTGGCCCGGCCGACCGCGTCCATGATCAGGGCGATGGCACGGTCGTACTGAACACTGTCGATCAGGCTGCTGATGCGGCCGGGCAGCGCCTCGAACACGGTGCGCAGTTCCTGGTCAGCTTCGGTGACAGTGCCTTCTGCCGGCACGATGCCGTCCCGGTAACGGCCGAGCATGCCGAGCGTGCGGTTCAGCAGGTTGCCCAGGTCGTTGGCGAGGTCCGCGTTGATGCGCTCGGCCAGCGCCAGTTCACTGAAGGTGGAGTCCAGGCCGAAAGTCATGTCGCGCAGCAGGAAGTAGCGGAACGCGTCGATGCCGTACTTGTCCTTCAGGTCCAGCGGCCGGACGACGTTGCCTTTGCTCTTGCTCATCTTGCCCTGGTCGGTCAGCCAGTAACCGTGCACGTTCAGGTGCCGGTACAGGGGCAGGCCTGCGGACTTCAGCATCGTGGGCCAGAACACACCGTGCGGTTTCAGGATGTCCTTGGCGACGAAGTGCTCGACGTGCGGCCAGTAGCGGTCGACCTCATCACGTTCGACGAGAGCGGTCCAGTAGTTGATCAGCGCGTCGAACCACACGTAAGTGACGTGCTTGTCGTCCCAGGGCAGCGGGATGCCCCACGGCACCCGGTCGCGCGGCCGGCTGATCGACAGGTCACCGATCGGCTCACGCAGCAGCGCGAGCACTTCGTTGCGGTAACCCTCAGGCCGGATCAGGTCCGGGTTGTTCTCCAGCTCCTTGCGCAGCCAGGGACGGTAACGCTCCATGCGGAAGAAGTAGTTCTCCTCGCTGCGGTACTCCAGCGTGATGTCGTGCTGGGGGCACTTGCCGTCTTCAAGCTCCTTCTCCGTGTAGTAGCGCTCGCACTGCACGCAGTACAGGCCGCCGTACTCACCGAAGATGATGTCGCCGTTGTCGTAAACCCGCTGCAGGATGTCCTGCACCACTTTGTGGTGGAACTGTGACGAGGTGCGCATGAACACGTCGTAGCTGATGCCCAGCTCGTCCCAGGTGGACTGGAACTTCGTGCTTATGCGGTCCACGTACTCCTGGGGCGATACCCCGGCCGCCTCGGCCGCCTTCTGGATCTTCTCGCCGTGCTCGTCAGTGCCGGTGAGGAACAGCGTGTCCTCGCCCCGCAGCCTGTGGAAACGGGTCGATACGTCCACGAGGGTCGTCGTGTACGCGTGCCCCAGGTGGGGTTCAGCGTTCACGTAGTAGATGGGGGTCGTGGCGTAGTACGTGCCCGTGTACTCCCTGTTGTCCTGATCGTTACTGTTCACCGCTCAGCCTCCGTGCCGAAGGCGAATTATAGCACCGCTGCCGCTTCCGTCCGGCAGTCGCCGTGCCAGAATGTCCCTCGTGGAGGACGAGCGGGGACCGGAATGGGTGAGTGCCGTCCAGGATTTCTGGCGGGCGCGGCGGCGCGCGACGCTGCGGGAGTTCCTGGGCAACCTGACCCGCAGCGGCCATCCGCTCATGAGCTTCGAGGACGTCCGCCGCAAACTCCGGGCGGTCGAGACCCCGGGCCGTGAACTGACGGAAGTGCCGCTTGACCGTATCGTCGGCAGCGTCGGCCGTTACAACGACTTCACGCGCGGCTTCATGCCCCGCCAGGACTCCGACCGGGCCCGCTGGACCGCCGTGCGCATGGCGATGACCGGCATGCGTGGCCTGCCACCGATCGAGCTGTACCGCATCGGCGACGCGTACTTCGTGCGCGACGGCAACCACCGTGTCTCCGTCGCCCGGCAGCTGGGCATGGAGTTCATCCAGGCCTGGGTGACCACCCTGCACACGCGCGTCAGCCTGCCGGCTGACACCAGCCCGGAAGGGCTCATCATCAAATCCGAAGAGCTGGATTTCCTGGCACGGACCCGCATCGACGAGCTGCGGCCCGGTGCCGACCTGACCGTCACCGCGGCCGGTCAGTACGCCCGGCTGCTCGAACACATAAGCGTGCACCGCTGGTTCATGGGCATCGAACGCCAGGCTGAAGTGAGCGAGGACGAGGCCGTAACCCACTGGTACGACACCGTGTACATGCCGGTCGTCGCCCAGATAAACAGGCTGGACCTGCTGCGTGGATTCGAAGGCCGCACCGTAACCGACCTGTACCTGTGGCTTGGTGAGCAGCGTGGCCGGCTGTGGCGTGAACTCGGTTTCCGTCTGCCTACCGACGCCGTAGCCGAAGGCGTGGCCGGTGACCTGCTCAGCAGCCAGCGTCCCGGCACTCCGGCAGCGCGCCAGCGACTGCTCGAGGAAGCCCGTGGTGGCAGCGGCAACCTTTACGCGGACATCCTGGTCGGCCTGGACGGCAGTGAGTCAGACCGGAACGTGTTCCGCCTGAGCCTGACGGTAGCTGCCCGCGGTGGCGGGGCGATCTACGCACTGCAGCTGGCCAGCGGCCCCGGCACCGACGCCCTGCTGGCCGGTTTCGCCGCCGAAGCCGAGGCGGCCGGCATCGAAGCCCAGTTCGTCACCCACCGCGGCAACCCGGCTGAAGAACTGCTTGACCGCTCGCTGTACAGCGACCTGGTCGTTCTGAGCAGCGGCCGGCTGGCCCGCAGTGTCGTCCGCCGCTGCCGCCGGCCACTGCTGCTGGCCTCAGGTGAACCGACGCTGCCGGGGCACCTGCTGCTCGCCTTCGACGGCCGGCGCCGCAGTGAGGACGCGATGCTGCACGCGGCCTGGCTGGCGCTCGCCTGGGGCAGCCGCATCAGCGTCGTCACGGTCGCGGCTTCCGGCGCGCCGGCCGAACGGATCCTGGACCGGGCCCGTCGCTGGCTGACTGAGCAGGAGGTCGAGGCGGACTTCCTGCAGCGCAGTGGCCCGGTCGCGCAGACGCTGGCTGCCACGGCGGCCGGGCTGGGCTGCGACACCATCGTCATGGGCTCATGGAAGTACAGCTCGTGGCTGGAGACCATGCTGGGAGGCATCCCGGACGAGGTCATGACGAAGTGGGACCGGCAGCTGCTCATCGTCTGAGCGGCCGGTATCATTGCCACTGTGAGCTTCTCCGCGTGGCTCGGCCGCCTGACCGGCCGCCGGCCTGACCGTCCCCGCCGCCTGGAGCTGCGGCCTGACCCGGAGCGGTTCGCGCCGTGGCCCGACGGTGGCTGGCTCGTCGGTGGTGCGGTGCGGGATGCGCTCCTGGGCCGGGCGGTCACGGACGTGGACTGGCTCGTCGCTGATCCCGCGGACGCGGCGGCCCGGGCGGCTGAGCTGACCGGCGGTGCTTACTTCACCCTCGACGAGACCAGGGGCCACTGGCGGGTCGTCACCAGTGGCAGTGAACGGGATTACATACGCCTGGACCTTCCGCTGCATGACGACCTGAGAAGGCGCGACTTCACCATCAACACGCTCGCCCTGGCCCGGGACGGTGAACTGACCGACGTCTGCGGCGGCCTGGCTGACCTGCAGGCGGGCCTGGTCCGCATGACGGGGGTCCGGCAACTGCAGGACGATCCGCTGCGGCTGCTGCGCGCCGTCCGGATCGCAACGGAACTGGGCTTCACCATCGAGTCAGCGACGCAGGACGCCATCCGCGAACTGGCTGGGCGTCTGCCGCTGCCCGCCTGGGAGCGAAGCCGGGCTGAACTGGACCGGATCCTGCTGTCAGACCGGGCGATGTCTGGGGTTGAGTTGCTCGATTCGCTGGGCCTGCTGGACGTTTACCTGCCGGAACTCGCAGAAGGCCGCGGTGTCGACCAGGGTGGCATGCATCACGCCGACGTGCTCGGCCATCAGATCGAAGCGCTGGGCCAGCTGCTGCACGCGTTCCCGGATGCCGGCCTGAGCCTGCGCTGGGCCACGCTGCTGCACGACATCGGCAAGCCCGGTACCCGCAGCACTGACGACATCGATCCGGCCGACGGCAGTGGCCGTATCCGCTTCCACGGCCATGACCGCCTCGGCAGTGAACTGGCGCAGCAGCTCATGCGGCGTCTGCGGCAGCCGGCAGCCCGCACGGAACGGGTCGCAGCGCTGGTCCGCCGGCACATGCAGCCGTTGCCGCGTGATGACCGGGCAGTCCGCCGCTTCATCCACCGTTACGGTGAGCTGCTTCCTGACCTGCTGAAACTGATGGTGGCTGACCGCGAGGCAGCGCGGGGGCGGCTCGCCAGTGAAGCGAGCCGCCGCAACTACCGGGTTGCAGTCGGCCGGGTGCTGGGAGTCCTCGCTGAGGCGCCGGCTGAGCCGGTCAGGCCACTGCTGGACGGTAACGAACTCATGGAACTGCTGGAGCTGGAACCGGGGCCGAAGGTCGGCCAGGCTGCCCGTTACCTCGCGGAGCTGCAGGCGGTAGGTGACGCCGCCACGCGTGAAGCCGCCATAAGTCACCTGCGCGAGTACGCGCGGGTGCAGTGGGGCGGGGAAGACTGAGGCTTACTCGGTCGGCAGCTGGTCGAGCAGGCTGGCCATCTCGATGGCGCCAAGTGCTGCAGCTGAGCCGTTGTTGCCAGCCTTGGAACCGGCACGTTCGATCGCCTGCTCCAGCGTGTCGGTGGTGAGCACGCCGAAGATGACCGGGACGCCCGTGTCCAGCGCCACCCGGTTCACCCCGGACGACACCATCGAGCACACGTAGTCGTAGTGGCTGGTCGCACCGCGGATGACAGCTCCCAGGGTGATCACTGCATTGTAGCGGTCGCTTTCAGCCAGTGCCTGGGCTGCCAGCGGGATCTCAACGGCACCGGGTACCCGGACGACATCGACTGCGTCATCCGCCACGCCGTGCCGGCGCAGGGTGTCGAGCGCGCCGTCGAGCAGGCGGTCGGTGATGAACTCATTGAAACGGCTGACGACGATGCCGAAACGGTAAGGGGCGCCGTCCATGCGGCCGCTGTACTCTGCCATCGCTGCTTACTCCGCCAGGAACACGTCAAGGACAGCGTCAGTGACGGTCGTGTTGATCGAGTACTCAGGCGGGGCGTTCTCACCCGGGAAACGCACGGTGAAGATGTTCCAGCCGGGGTTCAGGGTCAGGGTCGCACCGGACGCGGTCAGGGTGGCCTCGCGGTCGACGTAGATGATGTTGTAGAAGCCGATGGGTTCTTCAAGGCTCAGCAGGCCCAGGAACACGGCGTCGGACTGGCGGTCGAAGATGCCGTTGTCGTTGGCGTCGACGTACATGTTCATGCGTCCGAGAACGTAGTTGGCGTCCTCAGGGGCGATGCGGTACTCGTTCTGCAGGCCCGGCAGGAGGATGGCGCCACTGCGGAACGGCAGCAGGCCCTCGATGTCCTGGGCGTCAAGGGTGAGGCTGAAGGAGTTGGCGATAGGATCGACGGTGACGAGCTCGCGCCCCCACACGCCGTCGCCGTCAACCTGAAAGACAGCCACCCGGGTGTTCTCGGGCAGGGGCTCTTCACTCTGGATGATGCCGCTCAGGCTGACCACCGTCTGGGCGGAGGCAAAACTGAGCAGTCCGGCGGTCAACAGCGCCATGATTCTGATAAGGCGTCGGTTCATGGTGTCAGTCTCCAAACTGAGATTGAGCTTAGCACGGCCTCAGAAGCGTGTGAAACTCGCATCCGTTAATGATTGGTTCATCCGTAAAGCCGTGACAGCAGGCGGCATTCCATTCACTGGCGCGCATCATACCCGTACGGATGTGAGACTTTCCAAAGCCACGCGGCCGTGACGGTGTCTTCCAGCGTGGTGTGCTTCCGTTTCCAGCCAAGTTCCCTTTCGATCCTGCCCGAGTCCGCAACCAGTACTGCCGGGTCACCGGGCCGGCGCGGACCGACCTCCACCCTGATGTCGGCACCCGTCACCTGCGCGCACATCTCGATGACCTCGCGGACTGAGAAGCCCTGGCCGGAGCCGAGGTTGTAGGCGTTGCCGCTGCCCGGTTTCAGCGCTTCTGCCGCCAGCAGGTGCGCCTGGGCCAGGTCGCGCACATCGATGTAGTCGCGGATGCAGGTGCCGTCAGCGGTCGGGTAGTTGTCGCCGTAGATGCTGATGCTGTCGCGGTTGCCGGCGGCAACGTCGAGCACGATGGGGATCAGGTGGGTCTCGGGATCATGGTCTTCGCCCAGCTGCTCGCTGGCGCCGGCGGCGTTGAAGTAACGCAGGGTCGTGTAACCGAGTCCGGCAGTCTGCCGGAACCACTCGAGCATGCGTTCGATCAGGTACTTGCTCTCGCCGTAGACGCTTTCCGGCTGGATCTTCGCGTCCTCGCTGATGGGTACCTCTTCGGGCGTGCCGAACAGCGCTGCAGTGGAGGAGAGCACGAAGCGGCGCACTCCACCGCTCAGCAGTGACTTCAGGAGCAGCAGCGTGCCCATCGTGTTGTTCTCGAAGTACCGTACCGGTTTCTGCATGCTTTCACCCACCAGCGAACTGGCAGCGAAGTGCAGGACCACCTCCGGCTGGACGCGCTGAACGAGGTCCAGCACCAGCGGCTGGTCCGCGATGTCGCCACGGACGAACTCCGCCCCGTCCGGCACGGCGGCCCGGTGGCCGGTGGACAGGTTGTCAAGAACAGTCACGTCATGCCCCTGCTGCAGGAGCCGTTCACTTGTGATGCTGCCGATATAGCCGGCACCGCCGGTCACCAGGATGTTCATCCCGGCCAGTCTAAACGGCCAGCGTGAGTCCTGCCGCACAGGCTGCAGGGGGATTATGATGCGCAGATGGAAACCCTGATCCATTTCGACGGCAAACTGGTTCCCGCAGGCGAAGCGAAAGTGTCCGTGCTCACGCATGCCCTTCATTACGGCACCAGCGTCTTCGAGGGCATCCGTGCCTACGCCACCGACCGCGGGCCGGCCGTGTTCCGCCTCCGCGAGCACAGCGTCCGCCTGCTTGAATCCGCCAAGATCATCGGCATGCCTGTCAACCTGAGCGTCGAACAGCTGGATCAGGCAGTGATCGACACGATCAACGCCAACGGACAGGACAGTGCCTACATCAGGCCGCTGCTGTTCTACGGTGCGAAGACCCTGGGCGTGAACCCGCGTGACAACCCGGTCCACTTCATGGTGGCGACCATGCCGTGGGGCAACTACCTGGGTGACGAGGCCGTCCGCAAAGGTGCCCGCCTCATGACCTCCAGCTGGCGCCGCAGCTCACCGGACATACTGCCGACCAAGGCGAAGGCCGGCGGCAACTACATCAACTCGGTGCTGGCCAACCAGGAAGCCGTCCAGAACGGTTTCGACGAGGCGCTGCTGCTCGACCACCAGGGTTTCGTCGCCGAAGGTTCGGGCGAGAACATCTTCATGATCAGAGACGGCGTGCTGCAGCCGATCAGCCACAGCGTCAACCTGCGCGGCATCACCCGCGATTCGGTCATCAGCCTGGCCCGGCACATGGGCCTGAGCGTCGAGCCGACCATGGCCACCCGCGATGAGCTGTACACGGCTGACGAGGTGTTCATGAGCGGCACCGCTGCTGAGGTGACCCCGATCGCCTCGATCGACAACCGCAGCATCGGCACGGGCGTCGCCGGCGAGATCACCATGAAGATCCGCAGCCTGTTCCTGGAAGCGGCCGCCGGCAAGGTTCCGGAGTTCCAGCGCTGGCTCACCTACACGCGCGGCTGATCAGTACTTGCCCAGCACGCCGGTCCTGAGCGCCCGGCGTTCGAAGAGGCGGAAAACCAGCAGGCCGAGGCCCAGCCAGACGGCGCCGTTGACGGACACCACCGTGATGTCAGCGGCGCCGACCTGTGTCAGGCTCAGTTCGCCTGTCGCGATCCGGCGGACCAGGTCGATTCCCTTCATCGCCGGGATGAACGCCAGGCCGGGCACCAGGCTGCCAGGGGCGAAGGCCATCGCCATCAGCACGAACTGACCTACCTGCAGGATCGAGCCGACCTGTTTGAACAGCAGCGCCATGCCGGCCCCGATGAAGCCCAGGCCCAGCACCGCCGCCACAGTGGGTACACCCAGCAGCAGTGCGGCGGGCAGCGACAGGCTGAGCCACTGGCCGCTCGTCAGCATCGCCAGCACCACCACGAGCGCCACCAGGAACAGGTAGATGACGACGCTGCTGACCGCCCGGGCCAGAACGATGCGCCAGGCCGGCACGGGTGACATGTACAGCTGCTCCAGGGTGCCACGGATCGCTTCGTCGGTGATCTCCTGGGCCATCGACAGGAACGACATCATGAGCAGCATCCAGAAGGCGTTGCTGACGATGACGTACTGGATGTTGCTGTCAGCACTGTTCGGGTCACCGACGGCCCTGATGCCCAGGAACAGCAGCAGGAAGATCGCGTAGAAGGTGATTATCAGGCTGATGGTGTTCGGGAGGTAGCGGCGCAGTTCGATGAGCTGCTTCGACCAGTTGACCCGGATGACGTCAAGCATGGGCGACCTGCCTTGAGTGGGCCGCACGGTCCTGCTCGATGAGGCTGCGGAACACGAACGAGAAGTCGTTGCTGAGCCGGTCAAGGCCGGTGAGCTGCGCCCCGGCGGCCTCGAGGCTGCGGGTCAGGCTGTAAAGCTCGCCGGCCTCCTTCAGGGTGACGGTGAAACCCAGACCATCAGCTGCGTGAGCGATGCCCGGGAAGCGGCGGTCGAGACCGGCCGGGTCGATGAGTGGCGCCGCCAGGCTCACCTGGAACGTCAGGGTGTTGAACAGGCTGAGCAGGTTGCTGACCCGGTCGTCTGCGACGACCTTGCCGCGGTTGACGATGACCACCCGTTCACACAGTTCCTGCACGACACCCATGTCGTGGGTGCTGATGATCACCGTCCGGCCTTCGCTGGCCAGCTGCCTGAGCTGCCCGACCACCTCCGTCGCAGCATCGAGGTCCAGGCCCAGGGTCGGTTCATCGAGCATGACGAGTTCAGTGTCGGCATGCAGCGCGACAGCGATCGCCAGTTTCTGCTGCATGCCGCGCGACAGGTCGTTGACCTGCGTGTCCGCCTTGTCAGCCAGGCCGAAGCGGTCGAGGAGGGCCAGGGCGGCCGGCCGGGACCGCTGGGGCGACACGCCGCGGTTGCCTTTGAAGTAGGTCAGGTTCTCGAGCGAGGTCAGGCGCCAGTACAGGTTGCGGTTGCCCTCGAGCACAGCGCTGATGTGCCTCAGTGCCTTGCCGCGCTCGCGGATCACGTCCAGGCCGTTCACCCGTACCTGTCCCGAGTCGGGTTCGATCAGGCCGCACAGGCACTTGATCGTCGTGGTCTTGCCCGCGCCGTTCGGGCCGAGCAGGCCCAGCACCTGGCCGCGCGGAACGCTGAAGGTGATGCCGTCGACCGCGTGGAACATGCCTTTCCCGTCGTTGCTTCGGTACGCCTTGCGCAGACCGTTTACGTCAGCGGCTGGCTGCTCAGGTGATGTCATTACTGCTACCTCCAGGTTTGGTCTGGAGGTTATCCGGCGCTGCGCAGGCGTGTCTTCCTACTTTCTGGTCAGGGCTGCAGGTGCCGTGGCTGCCCAGGTTCAGGTTCATGAAGTGCGATAATCACGCACGATGAAGGGCACGATCAGAGAGATAAAACTGTATGGAGACCCGGTGCTGCGCAAGAAAGCACAGCCGGTGACCGGGTTCGATGACGACCTCAGGCAGCTGGTCGCAGACATGTTCGAAACGATGGAAGACGCCTACGGCGCTGGCCTGGCTGCGCCGCAGATAGGTGTTCTGGAACGTGTTTACGTGGTCAACATATACGGCGACCCGGACGAGGAAGGCGAGCGCGAGAAGATCGGTCAGCTGGCACTGGTCAACCCTGAGATCGTCAGCCGTGAAGGTCAGCAGCAGACGCTCGAGGGCTGCCTGAGCATCCCCGGCCTGCGCTTCGACGGGGTCGACCGTGCTGATACTGTCACGGTCCGCTACCAGGACCTGGATGGCGAGTTCCACGAGATCACCGGCAGCGGCTACCTCGCTCAGGCGTTGCAGCATGAGCAGGACCACCTTGACGGCATCCTGTACCTGGACCGCCTCAAACCCGGGGACCGAAAGGCGTTCATGGATGAACACCGCAATGAGATCGCCAAGATGCAGCGGCTGGCCAAGAAGCGGCTGAAGCGGGCGGCAGACTGAGTAGTTTGGCAACGTGATGTATAATTCCGCCACATGCGGAGGACCCAGATCTACATCACGGAAGAGCAGGCCGACAGGATCGCTGAACTGGCAGAGTTCCGGCGGGTGTCCAAGGCTGAGGTGATCCGGGGAATTCTTGATGCAGCACTGTCCATCGGGGATATCGAGGCAGAAGCAAGGGCAGGAATACAGGCCACTGCCGGAGTAATAAGGGACGCACCGGATTGGCAGGAATGGCAGGAAGCTGTGCGTGGACGGTCTGCCGAAGAACGGCTCAGGAAGCTGGGGCTCTGAGATTGCTGTTCGATACCAGCGTACTGATTTCCCATCTGCGCGGGGACGAGCGGGCAACCGAGTTGTTACTTTCTGTTCCCACGGCCAGGCGCATGGTGAGTGTTCTCTCCGGGGTTGAGCTTGAAGGCGGCATGCGTGCAGCTGACAAGGGTCATGTAGCGCGACTGCTTAACTCGGTTCAGTTGATTCCGGTTACGGAAATCATCGCGGGCCGCGCCGGCCAGTTCCTGCGGCAATACAGGCGATCACATGCCGGCATTGACCTCGTCGATTACGTCATAGCTGCAACTGCTGATGTGCATGCAGTCCAACTTCAGACGCTTAACGTGAAGCATTTTCCCATGTTCGGGTCACTGCAGCCACCGTTCTGAAACCTGCCCAGCCATGACGTTCATGGCTGGGCGTTGAACAAGGCGCTCGGCGCGGGTGCGAAATCAGGCCCGGTGTGTCGTCACCCTCGTCGATGTGCCAGACGGCCGTGAAGTCCCAGCCGTGCGGTTCGTAACTGGCCCGTTCGTACATCTGCGCTGTTGACGCTCGTCCGATCGCGCCCGGGCCACCGGGTGAGCTCAACGCACCGGAACCTTCCATGTCCCAGAACGAACGCTGCACTGCTCCACCTGACTCGTGCTCGCCGATCAGTCCGCCACGGTGGGCTGGAGCTGTGACTTTCGTCAGACTGTACGTCTCGATGATGGAAGCTGTGTTGCGGTGGTGGCCGACCAGCCCGCCGGCGCGGTTGATGGTCGCCTTCGCTTCAGCAGCCAGGCTGTAGGACTGCTCGATCGTCCCCCAGTTCATCCCGACGAGTCCACCAACGTTGTAAGTGCCGCTTGCCTGCACGCCGCTGCCCGTCCATGAACGTTCGATCAGGCCATCGACCTGGTTGTAGCCTACGAGGCCACCAGTGTTGGGTTCCGTTGACAGCAGGTTGCTGTGGCTGTAGCTGTCTATGACCGTGCCGAAGTTGGTGCCAACCAGGCCACCGCTGTTGCCGGCCGAGTTGCGGTCGCGGTTATGGACGAGTGGGCTTGCAGCCCAGGAACGCGTGATCACACCACCACTTCCGTCGTTCTGGGCTCCGTTACTGCCGACGAGCCCACCGCTGCCCGCTCCACCCGCCGTGACGGGTACGGCACTCCAGGAGTCCTCGATCACACCCAGGTTCGCGCCGACCAGGCCGCCGGTGTCGCCCCTGAGGCCTTTGACCTGGGCACTGTCCTCAGCAGTCATCTGGTTGCTGACGTTGCGGATACGGCCCGCACTCTGGCCGGCCAGGCTGCCCACGTAACGGTAGCCGGTGATCATCGCGTCAACAACCGTCAGATCGCTGACCTCGCCAGTCGCACCGATGTTGCCGAAGATGCCTGCGTAATGTGCGCTGCCGTTGACGCGCAGTCCGGTGATGCTGGCCGTACCGGCGGTGGCGGGTGCTGTCCAGGTTGTCGTTGCTCCGGCAGAGACTGAGAGTGTGCCCCGGTCAGCGGTCCAGTCGATCATGGCTTCGTCAGCACCGCTGCCGGTGACGGTCGCCGTCACGGTCAGTTCCTGCCCGTAGTGGGCGTCAGAGGCCGCAGTGATGGTGACGGCCAGGGGTTCACGGACCTCGATCTCAAGGGAGTCTCTTACGGTCGCCCCGTCAGCGGACAGCTCTGCGGTGACGGTGCCGGCAGCAGCGGGTGCGGTCCAGCTGGTTTCGGTTCCGCTCGTGCTGCTGAACGTTCCAGCCGGAGCGGACCACTTGATGGTGCCGTTGTCAGCCGGGGCACCGGTAACGGTTGCGGTCAGTCTCAACGTGGCGCCAGCCTCAACGCTCACCGCGGAAGCGGTGACGGGGAGGCCAAGGTGGGGTCGCACCGCTATCGTCGTCCTCTGTGGGCTGCCCCGGGCTGTTGGCAGTACCGCCGCAGGCGGCACGTATGACGAGCAGCCCCAGTGCCAGCATGTACTTCAACTGTTTCGCGAGTGCGGTCATAGGTTCCTCCTGTACGACTGGTACCGTACCGGAGTGCCGTTAAGTGCCGTCAAAGGTGCCGGCACAGAGCCGCTTCCGAATTCATAACGGAGAGGGCCTGCATCCCGGACGAGGAGATGCAGGCCCTGTGAAGCCGCCTTGGCTGTCGCCGGCTCAGTACGCCTTGGCGAATATGACCTTTCGGGCGTAACCGCTCGGCCTGCCCGTGTGAACGCAGACGGTGCCCTCGGCGCTGGGACCGTCCAGGGGGATGCAGCGGATCGTTGCCTTCGTCTCCTCCTGGATCTGCTTCTCGCTCTCCGGGTCACCGCAGTGGGTGGCGTACACGAAGCCGTGCTCGACCTTCTCTTTCAGCTCATCAAAGGTCTCGGCGTGCTGGGTGTTGTCGTCGCGGAACGTGGTGGCGCGGGCCAGCAGCGCGTCGTGGAAAGCGTCCAGGCGGGCCGGGATGACCGAAGCCAGGTCCGTAAGCGGCAGCTCCTCCTTGCCGTCACCGAGGCGGTCGGCCAGCAGGGCGACGCCGTTCTCCAGGTCGCGGGGACCGATCTCCAGGCGCAGCGGCACGCCTTTCTGCTCCCACTCGTTGAACTTCCAGCCGGGACTCATGCCCTCGCGGTCGTCGACCTTCACGCGCACACCGGCCGCGCTCAGCTCAGAGGCGAGTGCACGGGTGCGGGCCAGGACCGCCTCGTTGGCTTCTGGATCTTTCGAGCGGATGATCGGCACGATGACCAGCTGATGCGGCGCCAGCCGGGGCGGCAGGATGAGGCCACGGTCGTCGCCGTGCGCCATGATGATGGCGCCGATCATGCGGGTCGACAGGCCCCACGAGGTGGTATGCACGTAAGCCTGCTCGTTGTTGACGTCGTTGAAGGTGATGTCGAACGCCTTAGCGAAGTTCTGGCCCATGTAATGACTGGTGCCGGACTGCAGCGCCTTGCCGTCACGCATCATCGCCTCGATCGTGAAGGTGTTCAGGGCACCGGCGAACCGTTCGCCTTCGGTCTTCTCGCCGCGGATGACCGGCAGGGCCGCGTAGTTGTAAGCGAAGTCGGCGTAGACGTCCAGCATGCGCATCGTCTCTTCCATCGCCTCTTCAGCATCGGCGTGGGCGGTGTGGCCTTCCTGCCACAGGAACTCGGTGGTGCGCAGGAACG
>CAYPKV010000027.1:0-21101 GCA_964411415.1 uncultured bacterium | reverse complement strand
TGTACGTGTCCAGGATCGCCCGCCGTTCTTCCCCGGGCTCCGGCAGCGGCACCTGGTACTCGGCCTGCGGACCGCTCAGCAGCCAGGCGATGACGCCGTCCTCGCCCTCATAGATCGGCGACGGGGCACCTTCACCGCGCATGACGCGGTCGACGGCTTCGATAGCCATCTTGCCGGCGAACGCCGGGGCGTAGGCCTTCCAGCTGGATATCTGCCCCTTGCGGCTCTGCCGGGTCGTGGTCGTCACATGCAGGGCCTGCTGGATGGACTGGTAGATGACTTCGGTGTCCAGGTCCAGCATCGCCGCGATGCCGGCGGCGGCAGCGGGGCCCAGGTGGGCGATGTGGTCGATCTTGTGCTCGTGCAGGCAGATGCCTTTTACGAGGGCGACATGCAGCTCGTAGGCGGCGTTGATGCCGCGCAGCAGGTCAGCACCGCTCAGACCCCGGTGCTGGGCGACCGCCAGCATGGCCGGGATGTTGTCCGCAGGGTGCGAGTAGTCGGCCGCCAGAAAGGTGTCGTGGTAATCGAGCTCCCGCACCGCCACGCCGTTGGCCCACGCGGCCCACTCTGGCGAGAAGCGCCGGTCGTTCGGCAGTCCGAACACAGTCGCACCGGGCGAGTACGGATGCGCTTCGGCCTGCGCCCTGGCGCTGCGGACCGGCTGGCGCGCCAGCGACGCCACTGCAACGGCAGCGTTGTCGATGATGCGGTTGCCGATCATGTCGATGACGGCAGCCGTCTCCGGAACGTGTTCGGCAGCGACTTCCGCCATCTTCCAGGCCAGTTCGTCCTCACGCCGCAGGTTCTCTGCGGATGCCCAGGTCCTTACCTTGTGCAGTTTCAATCTGATTCTCCTGTCGCGTACTTGCTGTCCAGTGCGTCAAAGAAGTCCTTGCGGATGACGCGCTGACGTTCACCGAAACCAGCGAGCCGGTCACCGATGCCTTCTAAGTCCCCATGCTCATGCAGGTGCCCGTACACGTCCTGCAACGCCCTGATGGCTGCCTGCAGTCCAGCGTTGGCGTAGAGCACGAGCGAGTAACCGAGCCCGGCCAGTTCATCCAGACTGAGCAGGGGCGTCTTGCCGCCGAACACCAGGTTGATGAGTTTCGGTCCGGGCACTTCGCGCGCCACCTGAGCGATCTCACCTGCGGTGCGTGGCCCTTCCACGAAGCTGATATCGGCGCCTGCCTCCAGGTAGCGGTTGGCGCGTTCGATGGCTTCACCGATACCGTGGGTGGCAGCCGCGTCGGTCCGGGCCATGATCAGCAGCTCACTGCTGCTGCGGGCATCCGTGGCGGCCTGCAGCTTGCTGATCATCTCGGCCGCCGGGATGACTGACTTGTCCTCGAAGTGCCCACAGCGTTTCGGGAAGGTCTGGTCTTCCAGCTGGATGACGTTCGCCCCGGCCCGTTCCAGCGCCCGCACGGTCCGGCGGGTGTTCAGCGCGTTACCGAAACCGGTGTCGGCATCGACGACGAGCGGCAGTTCGGTCACGTCGCGGATGCGGGCAGTCTGTTCGGCGATCTCGGTGGCGGTGATGAGCCCCAGGTCAGGCATGCCGAGAGAGGCGTTGGTGACCCCGGCCCCGGTGACGTAGATGGCCCGGAAACCGGTGTCTTCGATGATGCGCGCCGCCAGGGCGTTCATGGCGCCTGGCAGCAGCACCGCCCCCTCACCCTGCAGCAGCGTCCTCACAGCGACTTCACCATGCCGCCGTCGACCAGCCAGCTGCTGCCGGTCACGTAACTGGCGGCCGGGCTGGCCAGGAAGGCCGCGACCCGACCGAACTCAGCGGGTTCGCCGAGCCGGCCGAACGGGATCGCTGCCCGGGATTCGCTGCGGACCTGCTCTATCGGGATGCCTTCCCGCTCTGCCCTCGCCTGGTCCAGCTGGTCGATGCGTTCGGTCTGCACACGCCCCGGTGACAGCATGTTCACGCGGATGCCCTTCGGGGCCAGCTCGGTCGCCAGGTGTTTGACCAGCCCGTAGACGGCCGGGCGGAACGCGTTCGACAGCAGAAGGCCCGGGATGGGCTGGCGCACGCTGCTCGAACCCATTACGGTGATCGAGCCACCTTTACTTTCCAGATACGGCAGGGCCACGCGGACCGTCCGCACGACGCTCATGAGCGTGAGGTCGAAGGCACGTGCCCAGCTGGCATCGTCCAGCGTGCCGAAGTTACCCGCGGGCGGACCGCCGGCGTTGCACACCAGGATGTCCAGGCCACCCAGCTTCTCCACCGCTCCGGACACGATGGCAGCCGCGCCATCTGCCTGGGCAACGTCGCCAGCCACGCTCCAGGCGACGGCCCCGGTGCTGTCCCTGACGCTGGCGGCAGCTTCAGCGGCACGCTCTTCTGAACGGCTGTTGAAGCACACTTCCGCGCCGGCAGCAGCGAGTTCCTGCGCCACCGCCAGGCCCAGTCCACTGCTGGAAGCGAGTACCAGGGCGCGTTTGCCCGCGAGACCAAGGTCCATCTGCCAAACCTCCCGTGCCCGCCTGCCGGGACCACGCCAGGTGGCCTGCCGCGCCTGGCCGGGCATCAGTTCAAGTGTCACCAATCGTACCAGCTGCCCCGCGTGGGCCTCAGCCAGCCCAGCGGAAACGGATCCGGTCACCCGTCACCAGCTGCGCAGCCAGCGGCAGGTGGGCCGGCGTGATGACCGCAGGTTTGGCGTAGCCACCGACCAGGCCACGGTCGCTCAGCAGGATCATCGGCTCACCGCTGGCGGTCACCTGCAGCGAGCCGGGCGGTACCGGCTCGGAGACGACCTCACCGCCCGGCACCGCCCCACCGGCCAGCCTGACGCCCATCCGGTCGTGAGCCTGCACGGTGAACACCTGACGGCTCAGTGCCTCGGCCGCCTCAGGACTGAACTGCGGACCGCGTTCCAGCGTCAACGTCACAGGCCGCCACTCAGCCTGGAAGCCTCGGAAGCTGCGACCCGGACGGGGCGACGACTCCCGTGCCGCACCCAGCAGGTCACCCGCAGCAAGCGGCCTGCCGATCCTGCCTTTCAAGTCGGTGCTCCGGCTGCCCAGGAACGACGCCGCCTCGATACCGCCCGCTATCGCCAGGTAACTTCTGGCCCCCTTCCCGCTGCTCCTGAAACCGAGCCGGTCACCCTGCCTGAGCACGAAGCTGCTCCAGGGCATGACCGGCTCACCGTTGACGAGCGGCAGCAACGCGTCACCGGTCAAGGCTGCCACCAGTGTGCCAGTTGCCTCGAGGGTGGGTCCGCGGAGGTTCAGCTCAAGCAGTGGTGCGTCAGGATGATTGCCAAGCAGGGCATTGGCGATCGCCGCGGAACGGGTGTCTGCTGCCCCGCTGCTGCTCAGCCCGTGGACAGCTGTGAAGGTGCGGCCCCGGTCCACGACCAGGTCGAGCAGACCGGCTTCTCTCACCAGCAGGCGTGGTCTGCTGGGCACTGCCGGCAGCAGCTCGAGGTGCCCCGGCAGTTCAGGCGGCTCGCCCGCCGCGGCAGTGAAGCTGATGCGGTCGAGCGGCCGCACCAGGAACGGCTCGGGGCGCTGCGGATCGTACAGGTTGATGAGCGCGCGGCCCAGCAGGTTCCAGCCACCCGGCGTCGGCACCGTGTACACAC
This sequence comes from uncultured bacterium, assembly GCA_964411415.1. Taxonomy (GTDB): domain Bacteria; phylum Deinococcota; class Deinococci; order Deinococcales; family Trueperaceae; genus CALDPK01. The sequence continues at coordinate 17,490 of CAYPKV010000027.1, read as the reverse complement.
CCGTCTGGGCACCGGCAACGGCGACCGAGCCGGCCGGAACACTGCGGCGCGGACTGCCCAGCCGGGGGAAGTGCAGCGCAGCGTCGAGGCTGCCAGCCAGCGGCATGCCGGGGCTGAAGCTCGTGCTGTAGACGTGATACGGGCCGGCCGTGTGGATGGTTATGAGCTGCTCTGCCGTGAGGCCCGACTCCTGGCTCAGACGCTGCAGGTCCCCACCGCCGTAACGTACCGGGATGGTGACGTCGCGGCCGGTCACCGGCTCAGCGTCCGCCTGCTCCAGTAACTGCCGCAGTGCTGCGCCGCTCAGGCGGCCACGGTCGAAACGCACGTACAGGCTCCCGTAGCCGGGGATGACATCGATGACACCAGCCGGCCGGTTACTGCCCAGCCAGGCGGCCAGCGACTGGATACGCCGGTTGACAGACTCGTCCAGGGCTGCGGCCGCTGCGGGACGCAGCCACAGCCCGTCGTTCATGCCCTGGCTGCTTCGAACTGCCGGCCGAGCGCCAGGACCAGGTCTTCACGGCCGTGGTCACCGGTGATGCTGAGTGAAGTGAGCCAGCCCATCGGCAGCGCCAGCGTCGGTACGCCCAGGAAACTGAACACCTGAGTGTTGCGCAGCACGAGCGTGTCGAGCCGGCCGCGTTGTTCCGCGTCAGTGAACGCGCTGAGCAGGGGCGGCTGGCAGCATACGGTCGGCGAGATGATCAGGTCCCAGTCCGCGGTGGTCGCTTTGAAGCGCCCGATCTGCTCCTGGCGCACCTGCTGCAGCTGGCTGTAGCCAGCCGGATCACGCCGGGCGTAAGCAAGTATCGGTCCGCTCACCCCGATCTCCGCTTCAAAGCGGCGCAGCAGGTCACCGTGGTCTTCGTACGCTTCCCAGCCGGAGAACGTTCCACCGGCCCGGGCTGCCCGGTTCTCCTGCAGCAGAGGCCAGGGGGCCCGCCTGATCTCATGGCCAAGCCCTTCCAGCAGCCTGAGTGCCGCCTCGAAGTCTGCGGCGACGGCTGCGTCAACGTCGTCGAGCAGCACCGTCTCCGGCACGAGCAGCCGCAGCGGCCGCACCTGCACCGGCCGGTAACCCGGCTCGAGTACTGACCAGAGCAGCTCGGCGGAAGCGACGTCGTGAGCCAGGGGACCGACGGTGTCCAGGGTGCGGCTGAGCGGGAACACGCGGCTCAGGTCCTGAGTGCCGGTCGTCGGCTTCAGGCCCACCAGACCGTTGAAAGCTGCCGGCACCCGCACCGAGCCACCGGTGTCGCTTCCGAGGCTGAGTGGCACCTCACCCGCTGCGACCGCTGCGGCCGAGCCCGAAGACGAGCCGCCCGGCGCCCGGTCAGGGGCGAGCGGGTTGAGCGGCGTCTCAGGCGAGCCGTCACCGAGAGCGGTGAAGGCCAGCTCAGTCATCCGGCAGCGGCCGATGATGACGGCACCCGCCTGTTCGAGCCGGGTGATCAGTACCGAGTCGGCGCTTGCAACTGGCAGCCCGACCTGCTCCGGCAGCCCCGCCCGGCTGGTCTCGCCAACCATGTCGATGTTGTCCTTCACCCCGACGGGAACGCCGTGCAGGGGTCCCGCGCTGCGCCCTTCGGCATGCAGCCGGTCACACCGCTGGGCGGCCTGCAGTGCCCGGGCCGGTGTCAGGGTACGCCAGGCGCGGAAGCGGTTCTCTTCAGCCAGGCCGAGTGCCTGTCCGGCGAGTTCCACTGCGGACAGCGTCCCCGCAGCAAGCCTGGCCTGCAGTTCGGTCAGACCGGGACGATCAGGGAGCTCAGCAGCCATATAAGCCAAGGATAACTTGGCGGCAACTGCCGGTTCCGCTGCATTCACCCGCCTGCCCGCTGCGCGGTGAAGCTGACCGGTCTACCCTGCCAGTCACAACGTTTTTCTGAGGGGGAAACATGCCACAGACCGGACATTCGGACGGCACCGGCCCGTTCATCACCGCTTACGGGGAATCACCGCTCGTCGTACTTACCGAGCATTGCGGACCTGATCAGCTGCGTGCTTCGGTCGTCAGACCACCGGAGCTGGCGCAGACCGCACAGGGCCGCAGCTGGGCGGAGGCTCACTGGGAGCTGTTCAACACCTTGCTGGCTGAGTACATGAACCTGGACCGGAACCGTCTGCTGCTCAGCCCGCGGCACCTGAGCCGGCTCATTGAGCTTGATGGCCTCCGTGACGACGGCACTCTGAAGCTCATAGCCAGCATCGCCCGCCAGGGGTTCCCGCCGGAACTGCACGGCGATGGACCGCCGGCACCACCGTGGATCGGACCGCCTTCGTGAGGTCTGTTACCGGTAACTGACCGTTACGGAGCCGACGCCTTCGATGCTGCCTTCGAGAACATCACCGGGTTTCACTGCGCCGACACCGGACGGGGTCCCGGTCATCAGCAGGTCCCCGGCACGCAGCTCCACGAACCTGCTCAGGTACGCGATGGCGCTGGCCAGCGGCCAGATCTGCTGGCTTAAGTCACCGGACTGACGCACCTCGCCGTTGACGCGCAGGGTGATGGCTCCGGCAGCCGGGTGGCCGATGCTGCTGACGGGCGCGAGCGGACCGATGGGTGCTGACTCGTCGAAACCTTTCGCCAGGTCCCAGGGGCGACCCTGCTTCTTCGCCTCGGACTGCAGGTCGCGGCGGGTCATGTCGAGTCCGGTCGCGTAGCCCCAGACGTGATCCAGCGCCGTACTTTCAGCCAGGTCACGGCCACCTGAGGCGAGGGCCGCGACCAGTTCGACCTCGTGGTGGAGTTCGGCTGTCGCTGCCGGGAATGACAGGACGACCCCGCTGCGGACGACGGTGTCGGCTGGTTTGCTGAAGAAGAAAGGAGGTTCGCGTTCCGGGTCCGCACCCATCTCGAGCGCATGGTCCGCGTAGTTGCGGCCGATGCACCAGATGCGGCGCACCGGGAAGAGCCGGGCGCTGCCGGCCACCTCAAGGGTGGCTGGCAGCGCCGGATCGAACACGTAACTCAAAACAGGCTGCTCACATCGACCGGTTCAGCCGGATCGACGTAGGCGGTGTCCATCTGGGCCAGCTGCAGCTTGCCGGAGATGTCGTCGTTGACGCCATGCCAGTACGTGTAGCTTTCCAGCACCCAGATGCCGGACTCGCGCGTACCGTTGCCGCTGCCTTTGATCCCGCCGAACGGCATGTGTGCCTCGGCGCCGTTGGTAGTGTTGTTGATGGAGGTCATGCCCGCCTGGATGTTCTCGCGGAAGGCATGCGCCCACTCGCGGTTGTTCGTGTAGATGCTGCTGGACAGGCCGTAATCGACGGCGTTGGCGACCTCGATGGCTTCATCGATGCCATCGACCTTCACCAGGTTGATGGTCGGACCGAAGATCTCGTTCTGGAACTGGCGCATGCCGGGACGCACGCCTTCCCAGACGGTCGGCCAGCCGTAGAAGGCGGCATCCGGATCGCCGGTCCAGCCTTCAGGCTTCGAGTCCGCAGTGATGCGACCCTCACCGTTCAGCAGGACGGCACCGTCTTCGCGGCCCCAGTCGTAGTGCTCGAGCCAGCGTTCGAAGAAACGCTCGTTGATGAGCGGGCCGTACAGCACGTCCTCAGTGCGGTTCGGGTCGCCGATGCGGATCTTCTTCACAGCGTCAAGGAAACGTTCCTTGAACTCGTCATAGATCGGGGCGTCGATGATCAGGTTGCCGGCGCTGGTGCAGCGCTGGCCACCGGTGGCGAACGCGGAGAAGACCGCACCCTGAACCGCGTTGTCCAGATCAGCGTCACGCATGACGACGAGCGGGTTCTTCCCACCGAGTTCCAGGGTCGGGTGCTGCAGGTTGCGGCCGGCGACCTCGCCGACGTAGCGGCCGACAGCGGTGGAACCTGTGAAGGCCATCTTGTCGACCAGACCTTCATCCATCAGTTCGATCAGGTACTGACCGGCTGCGTCCTTGCCGCCGCCGAACACCAGGTTGAACACCCCGGCGGGCAGGCCGGCGCCCTGGATGATCTTCGTCAGTGCGTACGAGCAGGCGGGTGTGTCCTCGCTTGGTTTCCAGACGATGGTGTTGCCGGTAAGCAGGGCCGGGATGATCTTCCAGGCGGGTACGGCGACCGGGAAGTTGCCGGCGGTCACGATGCCGACAACGCCGAGCGGACGGCGGAACGTCATCAGGTCTTTGTTGGGCATCTCGCTCGGCACGGTCTGGCCGTACAGCCGGCGGCCTTCACTCTGGAAGAAGTAGCAGGTGTCGATGGCTTCCTGCACGTCGCCGCGGGCTTCCTTGAGCGTCTTGCCCATCTCGCGGGTGATCAGGCGGGCGAGTGACTCCTTCTGCTTCTCGATCGCCTGGCCGATCAGGCCGATCACCTGGCCGCGGATGGGAGCCGGAGTCTTCGACCAGCTGGGGAAGGCGTCGTGGGCCGCCTGGGCCGCCTCGCGGACCTGCTCGCGGCTGGCTTCAGGGAACGCGCCCAGCACGTCGCTCAGGTCGCTGGAGTTGCGGCTCAGGAAGGTCTGTGTGCCCGTGACTTCACGGCCTGCGTACAGGTGGGGGTAGGTCTTGTGCTCTGTCATTTGCTGTGCTCCTTGCAGAGCATTACAACATGCGTCAGGCCGCTCCTGTGTGCAGGCGGCCGAAGCCGTCCGGAACGCCTGCGGTCAACTGGCAGCGTCGTCCCTGTCGTCCGAAAAGATCTCCTCGATCGGCAGGCCGAAGAGCCTCCCCATGGCGAACGCGAGGGGGAGGCTGGGATCGTACTTGCCGGTTTCGATGGCGTTGACCGTTTGGCGGCTCACGCCAAGACGGTCCGCGAGTTCTGCCTGTGACCAGCGGCGTTCTGCGCGCAGGACGCGCAGCCGGTTGGTCACGAGTAACGGCGCTGAGTGAAGGGCAGCGCCAGCGCGAACGTGAAGGAGATGAACGGGAACACCACGAACATGCTGACGTGAGGCAGGCCGACCAGGGCCTGCAGGAAGCCATAGGCAAACGTGACCAGAGCCGTGAGTCCGAGCGCGATGAGGCCCGCCTCGGCGAACATCTTCTGCTGCAGTTCATCGAAGGTGCGGATGGCCCGCAGCCAGCCCGCCATGCCCCAGACGGCAGCTGCCATCGGCAGCGCCACCAGAACGACTCCGAGTACAGTCGGCAGTGTCTCCGGCTCAACCAGGAACCCTGAAGCGATGACGATGGCCACGTACAGTGCGATGCCCACGCCGAACTGCCTGAAACCGTGCCTGCGAACCTGACTTGTGCCGTTCATCGACTGCCCCCTTAGGTAGTAAAGGTTACTTGACAGAGTGTACTTCCGACACGGCCTTTTGTCAAGTTACCTTGACTCTCCTGTACGCTGACAGCCAACCGCCCGGCTTGCCGGAACGCTGTATGATTGACCCGCAACAGCCTTTAAACCGGTCCGGAGAGGCCGGGAAGGGAAGGAAGCACAGATGACAGCAGCAAGCAGCCGCCCTCAGCAGACAGCAGGGCGCCAATCATGACCCCGACTGACAGCACGGGCCTCATCCACAAGGCCGACATCATGGACGCCACAGAAGTCAGCCGCGCGCTGACCCGCATGGCGCATGAGATCATCGAACGCAACCGCGGTGCTGACAACCTGGCGCTCGTCGGAGTGCACACCCGCGGCGTACCGCTCGCCCAGCGCCTCGCCGGCCTCATCGCACGTTTCGAGAACGTCACGCCGCTGCTGGGCAAACTCGACATAACGCTGTACCGCGACGACCTGACCGAGATTGCGCTCCAGCCGGTCGTCAAGCGCACCGAAGTCGACTTCAACATCTCCGGGATGCGGGTGGTCCTGGTCGACGACGTCTTTTACACGGGCCGCACCGCCCGGGCGGCGATCGACGCGCTCGTCGACATGGGCCGGCCATCAGTGATCCAGTACGCCGCACTCGTCGACCGCGGTCACCGGGAACTGCCCCTGCGGGCGGACTACGTCGGCAAGAACCTGCCCACCAGCCGCAGTGAGGTGGTCAAGGTGAAGTTGCAGGAGATCGACGGCGATGACGCCGTAGTGCTGCTGGAGCTCGCGCAGTGAACCCGGCGGCAGAGCTTCCGCCCGCCGCCCGCCATGCCAACCTCTTCGATCTGCGCGACTGGTCCGCGACCGAGCTGCACGCCCTGTTCGACACGACCGACGTCATGGCCGAGGTCATGCAGCGCACCATCAAGAAAGTTCCGGCCCTGCAGGGTTTCACGGTAGGCCTGCTGTTCTTCGAAGACTCGACCCGCACCCGCCTGTCGTTCGACCGGGCGGCACGGGCCCAGAGCGCGGACGTCATCACCTTCAGCTCGGGTGGTTCCTCGCTCAGCAAGGGCGAGAGCCTGCGCGACACCATCCAAACGATCGATGCGATGCAGGCTGACCTGTACGTGATCCGCCACCCGGCAGCCGGCGCACCACAGCAGATCAGCCGCTGGACCGACGCAGCCATCGTCAACGCCGGTGACGGCCGCCGCGCCCACCCGACGCAGGCCCTGCTCGATGCCTACACGTTCTCGCGCACGTACAAAGGTAAAGATCCGGCCGACTTCCGCGGCAAGAAGCTCGCGATTATCGGCGATATCGCCCACTCGCGGGTCGCCCGCAGCAACGTTGAAGTGTGGCGCCGGCTGGGTGCGGAAGTGACCCTGTGCGGACCGGCACCGCTGCTGCCGCGTGAACTGGCCGCAGACGGGGTCACCCTGACCAATGACATCCGCGAGGCCGTCGACGGCGCCCACGCCGTAATGGCGCTGCGTCTCCAGAAAGAACGGATGACTGCCGGTCTCCTGCCGTCGTTCGCGGAGTACGTGCAGCGCTGGCAGCTGCGCAGTGAACACCTGAAACTGGCGGACGGGCACGCCCTGGTCATGCACCCGGGGCCGATGAACCGTGACCTCGAGATCGAAGGAACCCTCGCGGATTCAGCGCAGAGCGTGATCCTGAAGCAGGTCGCGAACGGCGTTCCGGTCCGTATGGCAGTCCTCTACAGCCTGCTCGTCGGCAGGCGCTGAACCCAGGAAGGCGCAGCACAATGATCACCGTGATAAAGAACGGCACACTCACTGATTCGACCGGCAGCCGCAAGGCTGACCTGTACCTGGAAGATGGCCGCATCCTCGGTCAGGACCTGAACCTGCAGGCAGACGAGGTCATCGACGCCAGCGGCCTGGCAGTCACCCCCGCGTTCGTTGACCTGCACGTGCACCTGCGCGTACCCGGGCAGGAGGTGAAGGAAGAACTGGCCACCGGCCTGGCAGCGGCAGCAGCCGGCGGTTTCGGCACTGTCGTCTCGATGGCGAACACCGACCCGGTCGTCGATGACCCGGCGATCGTCGCGGACCTGATCGCCCAGGCGGAGCGGCTCGGCCTGGTCCGGCTGCGGCCGGCCGCCACGCTCAGCGTCGGCATCAAAGGCACGCAGCTGTCTGACTACGCTGCACTTCAGGCCGCCGGCGCCGTCATGATCACCGACGACGGGATCCCGGTCGCCGACTCGCACCTGATGCGGCGTGCCGCGGAGTACGTGCGGGAGCTCGGCCTCGTCATCCAGACGCACAGCGAAGACCCCAGCCTGCGCCAGGACGGTGTGATGAACGAAGGAACCGTCAGTCAGGAACTGGGGCTGCCCGGCAACCCGGCCGCAGCCGAAGCCGTCGCGATATTCCGTGACTGCGAGGTCGCACTGCTGACCGGCGCGCGGGTGCACATCGCGCACGTCAGCAGCCGGCGTGGCATGCAGGTGATCGAGTGGTTCAAGTCCCAGGGCGCACCGGTGACCGCTGAGGTCACACCGCAGCACCTGACGCTGACCGACGAGTCACTGCGCAGTTTCGACCCGGTGTTCAAGGTCGCTCCGCCCCTGCGGACCGCTGACGATGTCGAGTGGCTCATCGACGCGATCAACCGCGGGGTCGTCGACTCCATCGGCACTGACCACGCGCCCCACACCCGGGCCGAGAAGGAACGGGACATGCTGCAGGCTCCGTTCGGCATCGCCAACCTGGAGGTCACGTTCCCGCTGCTCTACACGCGGCTGGTCAAGACCGGCCGGGTCAGCCTGGAGCGGCTGCTGGAGCTTCTGCAGAACGGCCCGGCGCGCGTGATGGGCTGGACAGAGCCGACCCTGGCGGCCGGCGCAGTGGCGGACCTGACGCTGCTCGACCTTGAAACGGTGCGGCCCGTGGAGCCGGAGAAGTTCCGGACGAAGGCGAAGTTCGGACCGTGGGACGGTGAGGAGCTGAGCGGCTGGCCGGTGCGCACCCTGGTCGGCGGCAGGACGGTGTACCTCCGCGAGACCGCCTGAAGCGCTGCCACGTCGTAGAATCCCTCAATGAGCAACCTGCTGGGCAGGTCCGGTACCTCAGCCGGCCGGTCACTGCCACCTGCACCCCAGGCCGAGGTCCTGGCCTCACTCGAGCTGGTACGCGGCGACAGCCTCTACCGCCGTGGTGATGCCGATACCGGCCTGTTCCGCGTCCGGGCAGGCCTGCTGAAGCTGTTCCTCGAAACCGCCTCCGGACGGGAACGGATAACCGGCATACTGGGCCCGGGCGACCTGCTCGGCAGCCTCGCCGGCCCAGGCGGCTTAAGCGGTGAGAGCGCCGAAGCACTCAGCCGCAGCGTCCGGGTGGAGCTGCTCGACCCGGGCATAAGTGACACCGAACGTCTGGCGGCCCTCAGCAGCCAGTCGGAACAGCTGCGTGAGGCGCTCGAGAACGGCGAACTGCCGGTTCCGTGCCGACTCGCCCGCACCTTCCTGCGCCTGGCCGGCCGTTTCGGACACGGGCAGGAGGACGGCAGCGTGCGGCTGACCCTGCCACTGACCCATGACAACCTCGCTGCGATGATCGGCGCGGCGCGCGAGACCACCAGTTTCACCCTCGCGGAACTGCGCCGTGCCGGCCTGATCGAAGGTACCCGGGGCAGTTACCTGCTCCGGCCGGAACAGCTGCAGGACTTCGCTGCCCGCAACAGCCTGAACTGAACCACGTGGTTACACTGACTGCGTGAAACCGCTCCTCCGCAACGCGCTCATCGTCGCTGCCCTGGCAGTGGCCGGTGCCGCGGCTTACACCGCCGGCCGGCTGCTGGCCCCTGCTGCTGAGCCCGTCGGCACGGAACTTACGAACCCCATCGACATGACCGGCATCGAACTGCAGGGCATCGGGGGCCAGCAGGTGCGCCTCGGTGACTACGCCGGCGATGTGACCGCCGTGTTCTTCGGCTACACCCGCTGCCCGGACGTCTGCCCCCTGACGATGGCCCGCCTGGCCGACGCTTACCGCGATCTCGGTGAACCCGACGGCCTGAAGGTGGTCATGGTCACCGTCGACCCCGGCTTCGACACGCCCGAGATCACCAACGCCTACGCGCAGGTGTTCCACGAGGACTTCACGGGCTTGAGCGGCAGCAACCAGCAGATCGCCACCGCCGCAGCTGCGTTCTACGTCGGTTTCAACGACATCGGCACCGAAGTCATCCATACCGACGCCGTCATGCTGCTGGACCGGCAGGGTCGCTTCCGCATGCTTTACTCCACCGACCGGCTGCCTTACCTGATGGGCGACCTGAAGAACATCCTCGCCAGCAGCGACTGGTGATGACAGTTCAGGCCTGAGGCCGCTGGCCGTTCAGCTGATCCAGCGCCCCCTGGATACGGTCCAGCGAGTCTGCGACCAGCTGGGCCACGTCGCGTACGACCGGTGCGTCAGCGCCGCCGGCTGAATCTGCCGAGTCGAGCATCACCTTGCAGAACGGGCAGCCGGTCGCGATGATCTCAGCGCCGGTAGCGGCAGCTTCCTGGTATCGGTTGTCGGACACGCGCTGCTGGCCCTCTTCCTCTTCCTTCCAGAACTGGGCGCCGCCGGCACCGCAGCAGAACGACTTCTCGCGGCTGCGGTCCATCTCCAGCAGCTCCAGACCCGCTCCGGCGAGCACCTGGCGGGGCGCCTCGTACTCACCGTTGTGGCGGCCCAGGTAACAGGGGTCGTGGAACGTCACCTTCGCGTCCAGGTCCATGGGCGGGATGCGGCCCTGGTCCATCAGCTCCTGGATGAGCTGAGTGTGGTGCATGACGCTGAACTCACCACCCAGCTGCGGGTAGTCGTTGGCGAAGGCGTTGAAGCAGTGCGGGCAGGTGGTCAGCACCCGCTTCGGGCTGGCCGGATCCAGGTGACCGCTCAGCGTGTCTGCCGCAAGCGGCACCGGCGTCATGACTTCTTTGAGTGATTCGACGTTCTCGGCAGCCAGCTGCCAGTACAGGTACTCGTTGCCGGCCCGCCGCGCCGGGTCACCGGTGCAGCGTTCGTTCTTGCCGAGCACGGCGTAGTTGACGCGGGCCTGTTCCAGGATCCTGATCATCGCCCTGGTGGTCTGCTGGGCTGCCGGGTCGTACGAACCGGCGCAGCCGACGAAGAACAGCACCTCGAAGCCCGGGTTGTCTTCCACGAGCGGCACGTCCAGGCCTTCGGCCCATTCCAGGCGCTTGTCCTGACCGAGGCCCCATGGGTTGCCGGCCCGTTCCATGCCCCGGAACGCCGTCTGCAGTTCAGCGGGGAACTCGCCCTTCATCATCACCTGGTCACGGCGTATATCGACGATGTCGAGCATCGGCAGGTTGCCGACCGGGCACACTTCCATGCAGGCGCCGCAGGTCGTGCAGGCCCAGATGGCCTCAGTGCTTATGGCGAACTCGGTCAGCTCACGCGGGCTCTCCTCACCGGCGGCGAAGGCACCGGCGATGCTGTTCAGCTCGTAGCGCTTGTTCATCTCCATGGCGGCCGGACTCAGCACCTTACCGGTGACGTTCGCCGGGCACACCTCGGTGCAGCGGTTGCACTGGATGCAGGCATAGGAGTCGAGCAGCTGCGGCCAGGCCAGGTGTTCGAGCTTCGCTGCCCCGTACTGTCCGACCGTTTCGTCCTCCAGGTCAAGCGGCTCGAGCACGCCGAGCGGCACGGGCGTGAAGTCAGGCTGGCGCCGGTCGAGTGCGAAGTTGACGGGTGCACTGAACAGGTGCAGGTGTTTGCTGCGCGGGAAGTAGATGAGGAACAGCAGGATCAGGCCCAGCGCGAGCCAGAAGCCGATGTGCCAGCCCACGATCCGGCCATCGCCATAGCCGACCAGGAGGGCCAGGCTGGAACTGACCGGCTGCCACGGATCGAACGTGGCGTGTGAGGCGAGCAGGAACGTCTCACCCACCAGCCGGAATCCGACGTGCAGCAGGATGAAACTGCCGACGATCAGGCTGTCACGGCGGATGGCTCCACTCCGGATGTCTTCGTGCAGCAGCGTCTCAGGGTTGCGCTGTTCGAGCCGCTCGTCGCGCGTGATGAAGCGCCGCACGAGCAGCCAGGCCACTCCGGTCAGTACGGCGACGGTGAGCAGGTCTGCACCGAGTCGGTACAGGTTGCCGAGCCAGCCGGCACTCAGCCCCGCGTACCAGGCGGGCGGCACGTAGGCGAACAGCACGTCGATGACGTTGACGAGCAGGTAGTAGACGAAACCGTAGAACACGAGAGCGTGGAAGAAACTGACCACGGGCCGGGCCTTGAACACACTGCCCTGCCCCATGGTGCGCAGGATGGCACCGCCGACCCGGCCGGGCAGGTTACCGAACCGCGGGTACGCTCCGGCGCCGCCACGCCTGACGGCGAGGACGATGTTGCGGAAGCCGGGCCAGGCGAAGTAAAGGCAGGCCGCGGCGAACAGCGCGAAGATGATTTTCTCGGCCAGTGTCAGCATCGTTTACCTCTCTGCCGCCATATTACCGTCAGCCGCTTCGCTGCGACCCGCGGCCCTCATGAAGCCTGCGGGGATGACAGGACCGGCCGGTTGATGTACTCTTCAGCTACCACGGAAAGGAGGTGGTCCTGATTAATAACGAAGACAGTACCAGTGGAGGTGCCCGTCTCGGGTAACTGGTGACGCCTGAAAGTGAGCGGGACCAGTTCCTCTCGCAATACCAGGCGGGTGCCGGCCCGCCCCGGAATTGACCGGGGCGGGTTTCTTTTATCTCAGGCCCGTTGCGGCCGCAGTCCCGGACGCTGTACAGTGGTCACCGCAGGCAGCGGAAATCGGGGACTAGAATCCAGTGTGGTCATGTCGGATCATATTTTGCCCTTCTTTGCCACTGCGCTGCCCGAGCAGCTGCTGAGCCTGATCGAGCTCCTGAACGGACCGGAGCCGCTGGCCACGCAACTCGAGGCCGTCGCTGCGTGTGCAGCAGAGCTCACGGCAAGCGACCATGCTGACATCGCACTTTTCGATCCACTGCTGCGGCGGGCGATCCCCATCCGCAGCAACCGCGTGTTCATCCACCGGGGCGACGACGATGCCGCCGCCTGGATCCGCAGCCAGCGCAGCGCGCTGCTGGTGCCCGACCTGAACTACGCCTCCGGCGACGACGGCCTGACCCTGTACAACCGCGACATATCCAGTTACGCCGGCGTGCCCGTCTGCATCGATTCCCAGGTGGAAGCTGCGCTGCTGGTGTTCAGCCGCTCACCCAGGACGTTCGAGAAGGGTGAACCCGAGGTACTGACCGCCCTGGCTCACCTGGCGGCACTGGCGATCAGCCGTCACCGCCTGCAGCGGGACCTGGACGAGTCAAGCCGCACCCTCCTGCGCCTGTCACTCACCGACCCGGCCACAGGACTTGCGACCCGCGCTCAGTTCGACCAGCTGCTCGATCGAGAATGGCAGCGCTCAGTCAACGAAGGCCTGTCACTGGCCGTGATGGTGCTGCGCGTCGAACCCGAGGCTGGCTTCGAAAGCGGCGGTGAACACGTTGGAGCAGCCGCACTCGCCCAGGTGGCCAGGATCATCCAGGCAGCCCTGTACCGGCCCGGCGACGCCACCGCCCGCGTCTCCGCCTGCCGGCTGGCCGTGCTGCTGCCCGAGACCGACACCCAGGGTGGCCGGGCCATCGCCCGACGTCTGCGCCGCGACATGAACGAGCTGTTCAGCAGCGGAGAAGACGACGGGGGCCGCCTGGCGCTGCAGATCGGCATCGCCGGCATCAACCTGCTGAAGCTGCGCGGCGGTGCCCAGCACTCACCGGATGGACTGTACGCTCAGGCAGCAGCAGCGCTCGAGCTGGCCATCTCCCAGGGCGAGGGCGACCAGGTGTTCACGCTTGAGCTCGACTAGACTGGTCGGGTGAGCAGCAACTACTCGGACTGGGTTACCCATTCAGACATGGTGTTCCCCCACGATGCCAACCCGCTCGGCACGATGTTCGGCGGGCGGGTCATGCAGATCATGGACGTCAACTCGGCGATCGCCGCTTTCCGTTTCTGCCGCATGGCCGCCGTCACCGCCTCAAGCGAACCTATCGACTTCCGCACGCCGATCAGCGTCGGTGACGTCATCGAGGTCAGGAGCCGGGTCGTGTGGGCCGGGCGCAGCAGCATGATCATCCGCAGCGAGGTGTTCAGCGAGAACCCGCTGAGCGGCGAGCGGAGACTGTGCACCATCGGTCACATGAACTTCGTAGCAATCGGTGCAGACGGCCGGCCCGCACCCGTTCCGGCACTGCAGGTCAGGGACAGCGAAGAACAGGCCCACTTCGAAGTCGGTGCCCGGGTACGCGAACACATCCTCAGCCGGCGCGAGGGCGGCAGCAACCCGGTCACCTGAACCGGACTCACGTTTGTTTGGGGGATAATACCCGCATGACAGAGCGAGCCTTCCCCATCGATACCAGCGCCTACGTACCCCTGAAGCTGGACCTGAACCAGGCGGAACTGACTCCTGAGCAGCACGCCCAGTGGCTCAGGAACATCGACCTGATGCGCGAGGTCATCGTGTTCTTCACGGCGATCTCCGCGGGCCGCGGCCTGGCCGGTCACACGGGCGGCGCCTTCGATGTGGTGCCCGAGGCCCTGCTGGTCGACGGTTTCATCCGGGGCGGCGCCCCCATCTACCCGTTCCTGCTTGACGAGGCCGGCCACCGTGTCGCCCTGCAGTACGCCTTCAGCGCTTTCAACGGTCACATCTCCTTCAGCGACCTGATGGACTACCGCATGGCCGGCAAGGGCCTGTACGGCCACCCGGAGATCGACGTGGAGCGCGGCGTCGGCTTCGCCTCCGGCCGCCTTGGTCACATCTGGCCGTTCGCCAACGGCATCGCCCGTGCCCATCCCGGTCACGCTGTCGTTGTGCTCGGTTCCGACGGTGCGCAGATGGAAGGCAACGACGCCGAGGCGGCACGTCTGGCAGTGGCCCAGCAGCTGAACGTCAAACTGCTGATCGATGACAACAACATCACCATCGCAGGCCATCCGAAGGAGTACCTGCCTGGCTACAGTGTCGAAGCGACCCTGGCGGGCCACGGTCTGAGCGTCAGCTCCGGACAGGGTGAAGAGTTCACCGACCTGTACGCACGCGTCCGTCACGCTCTGGCCACGCCCGGCCCGGTCGGGGTGATCAACCACCGGCTCATGGCGCCCGGCATCGAAGGCATCGAGAACGACCCGGCCGGCCACGACGCCATCCCCGTGAAGATCGCGGTCAGCTGGCTGCGTGAGCGCGGTCAGAACGCGGCGGCCGATCACCTGGAGACGGTCAGCAAGCTGACCCATGAGACGAGCTTCCTGGGCAGCAGCAGCGAAGTCGGCAGCAACCGCAAGAAGTTCGGCGAGGTCGTCTCGGACATCCTCGACGAACTGCCTGAGGCCGAGCGGGCTGAACGGGTGCTGGTCATCGACAGCGACCTGGCTGGCTCGACCGGTCTGAACACGATCGCGAAGCGGCACCCGCAGGTGTTCATCCCCGGCGGGGTGATGGAGCGCGGCAACTTCTCCGCGGCAGCCGGTTTCGGTGCCGGCGGCGGCCGCCAGGGTGTGTTCAGCACCTTCTCGGCGTTCCTGGAGATGATCGTCAGTGAACTTACGATGGCGCGCCTGAACAACGCGAACGTCCTGAGCCACTTCTCGCACGCCGGTGTGGACGCCATCGCGGACAACACCAGCCACTTCGGCATCAACATCATGTTCGCGGACAACGGTGTGGAGGAGCAGGGCGTGACGCCGCTGTACTTCCCGGCCGACGCACTGCAGTTCGAGCAGGTGCTGCGCAGCATCTTCTGGCAGGACGGTCCGCGCTTCATCTTCAGCACCCGTTCCGAGGTGCCGTTCATCGAGAAGCCTGACGGCAGCCGCTTCTTCGACCCTGCCGGCGGCTACAGCTTCCAGCCCGGCCGGGACGAGATCATCCGCGAAGGCACGGACGGCTGGGTCGTTTCGTTCGGCGACATGCTGTTCCGCTCCCTCGACGCGGTCGAGCGACTGCGGGCCGAAGGAAAGAACGTCGGCCTCATAAACAAGCCGCTCATCAATGCACCCGACGAAGAGATGCTCGAACGCATCGGTTCAGCACCGTTCGTACTCGTAGCCGAGAGCCTCAACGCCAGCACCGGACTCGGCAGCCGCTTCGGCACCTGGCTGCTCGAGCGGGGCTTCTCGCCGCGCTACTCGCACCTGGGGGTCCGCCGGGTCGGCGACGGCGGCACGTTCGAACAGATCGGCCATCAGGGCCTGGAAGCGGCAGACATCCTGAACCGTCTGCGCGAGCTGACAAAGTAGGAAGTATTCTCATTTCAGCCGCTGTTACAATCCACACCGTTGCGCCCCTGCCGCGTGCAGACGGGCATTCCTGGAGGTTGTGAAACGATGAGCAAGACCTTGAAACTCCGGCGCGCCGGACTGGCAACCGTCGCCGGCCTGCTGCTGTCGCCCGTACTGGCCAACCCGGCCTGGCTTCCGGCCGATACCGTCTTCGCCGTCGGTCTGAGCGGCCTCGACCAGCACGCTGACCGCTTCCAGCCGTTCGTTGACGAGTGGAACCGCCTCGGCCTGAGCGACTCGCTCGCCGCGCTGTTCCCGGTCGAGGACGCTGAGCTCGACACTGTCACTGCCGAACTCGAAGGCTTCGAACCGTTTGACCTGCTCGGCAGCAACACCTGGCTCGCCGTCTCGATCTCTGGCGCCAGCCCGATCCCCAGCGTCGTCCTGACGATGCGCCCCCAGGGTGAGACCCTGGATCTGGTGAACGACATGCTCGCCTCGCTCGAGAGCGACCCGGACGTCATGACACTGAGCGAAGGCAGTCACGATTTCTTCGTGATGGATCTAGATGAAGAGCTCACCGACGGTTACGTCAGCGGCCTGGCCATCGGCATCGCTGACGGCGAGCTCGTAGTGGCCAGCACCCCCGACGCCATGCGCGGCGTCCTGCGCCGCATGGCCGGCAGCAACGAACCTTCCCTGGCCAGCAGCGCCAGTTTCAGCGCCGTCAGCCACCTGGCCGGTGGCCACATCTTCTCGTTCACTGACCTGGGCGCAGCAGCCCGGGCCGGCAACGCCCTGGCCCGGCCGCTCGCAGCCGAGTTCGGCGTCAGCGGCCTGCTGAACGAACTCGTCAGCAGCCTCGAGACGGCCGGCGTGATCGCCTCCAGCACCAGCGTCACCGACCAGGGCCTGCAGTCAAGCAGCGTCCAGCTCGTCGGCGACGCCAACAGCCGCGTCCGTGACCTGCTGCTGAACCGCGATCCGGCCAGCCAGGACGCCCTGGCGTTCATCACCTCCGACGCCCTGACCGTCTCCAGCGGTTTCAGCAACCCGAGCGGCTGGTGGGCTTACCTGAACAGCATCGTCGCCAGCTACCCCGAGCTCGGCATCGGCAGCCTGGATGACCTGCTGCTCATGTTCGTCGGCCTGGACTTGCGCAGCAGCTTCTTCAACTGGGTCGGCAACGAACTGACCACCGTGACGACCGGCATCGTCAGCACCGGCGGCATCGGTGTGGCCAGCGAGAACCTGCTCGGCGAGAGCCTCTACGTGCTGCGCACCAGCTCGGAAGAAGCTGCACAGGCTGGCCTCGAAGGCTTCTTCAGCATGGCTGCCATGCTGGCCAGCTCGTTCACCAGCCTCGACGGCGCCGCTACCGGCCCTGCTGACAGCAGCAGCGAGAACGTCGCTGGTACCGTCGTCAACACGATCCGCCTCACTGACGGAGTCGTCATCTCCTACGGCGTGACCGATGGGTTCGTGCTCGTCTCGACCGACGGCCACTCGGTCGCTGACGCACTGCGTGCCCGCGCTGCCGGCGACGCCGCTCCGGCCGTGATCAGCCGCATGCTGCAGCAGGTCCCCGCCGGTGCAGTCAACTTCGTCGTCTCGGACAACGAGTCCAGCCTGCGCTCGCTCGCCAGCCAGACCGCTGAGCAGATCGAGATGGTCGCCGGCCTGTCCGGCAGCAGCATCGACTTCGCTGCCCTGGACGCCGCCACCGCTGGTGTCGAGCAGTACATGAACTTCCTGGCTGACCGGGCCGGCGGTTCGTGGAGCTGGACCATCATCGAAGGTGACAGCGTCGTGTCGGAGAGCTTCGCCGAGATCGACTGGTAAGTCTTTAAAGTCAGACACCGTCTTCTGGGCGGGACTGCTTCTGCAGTTCCGCCCAGAGCTGTTTCACCTGTTCCAGCAGGTCTTCTTCACTGCCGGAGTTGTC
>CAYPKV010000026.1:0-21395 GCA_964411415.1 uncultured bacterium | reverse complement strand
GATCACCTCAGCCCGGATGAATCCACGTTCGAAGTCAGTGTGGATCACGCCGGCCGCCTGGGGGGCGCGGGTGCCCTGACGCACGGTCCAGGCACGGACCTCCTTCTCGCCGGAGGTCAGGTAAGTTATCAGGCCCAGTGCCCGGTAACCGGTGCGGATGAGGCGTTCCAGCCCTGATTCCTCGAGGCCGAGCTCGCTGAGGAACTCGGCAGCTTCCGCAGCTGGCAGTTCCGACAGTTCCTGCTCGATGCGGGCGGAGATGACGACTGTCTCAGCACCGTGTGCCGCGGCATGTGCGCGGACTGCTTTCACCATGTCGTTGTCGGATTCACTGCCCAGGTCGTCTTCGGACACGTTGCAGACGAAGATCACCGGTTTGGCGGTCAGCAGGCCGAAGTCCGCGGGGATCTCGAGGCCGGAGCTGCGGGCGGGTTTGCCGTCGCTCAGGTGCTCGAGCAGGCTGCCGGCCAGCTCGTACAGTTCAGCGTCGTCCTTGTTGCCGCGGGCACTCCGTTTGAGCCGCTCGCGCCGGCGCTCCAGCGTGCCGATGTCAGCCAGGGCCAGTTCGGTGTCGATCGTCTCGATGTCCGCCAGCGGATCGACCCGTCCTGACACGTGCACGACGTCGGGGTCTTCGAAGCAGCGGACGACGTGGGCGATGACGGCGACCTCGCGGATGTTCGCGAGGAACTGGTTGCCCAGCCCTTCACCCTGGTGGGCTCCTTTGACCAGCCCGGCGATGTCGACGAACTCGACGCTCGTCGGTGTGACCGGTGGGATGCGGCCGTCTTTCGTGTAAAGGTCCTTCAGGGCCTCCAGGCGCTCGTCGGGTACGGCCACGACGCCGACGTTCTTGTCGATGGTGGCGAACGGGTAGTTGGCAGCGAGGGCGCCGGCCTTGGTGATTGCGTTGAAGAGGGTGCTCTTGCCTACGTTGGGCAAGCCGACGATTCCGATTCCGAGCATTACTGAGGCTCCTCCGGACAGGGATCATAACAGGGAAGCTGCGTGTTATCCTCGCGCGCATGACGATGCTGGCGGGTCCTTCTACAACTGTCGCGCTTCTTGGTGCCGGAACGGTGGGCGGTGCCCTGCTGGAAAGACTGGCCGGCGAGCCCGGACTGGCACTGTCTTCGGTGCTTGTCCGCGACGCGCAGCGCAGGCGCGCTTACAACATCCCGGAAGGTGTCCTGACGACAGACGCCGAGCGGGCGCTTGGCGATGCGGAACTGGTCGTCGAGCTCATGGGCGGCACCGGCCTGGCCGTCGAACTCATGCTGCGCGCCCTGGCAGATGGCCGGCGGGTCGTGACCGGGAACAAGGCTGCGCTGGCCGAACACTGGGACGAGTTCCTGCCGTGGTTAGAGCAGGGCCGCCTCTACTTCGAGGCTGCGGTCATGGCGGGAACGCCGGCGGTGGCACCACTGACCGGTGTGCTGCGGGGCAGTGAACCGCGGCAGCTTGACGCCATACTTAACGGCACGTGCAGCTTCATCATCGGCCGGCTCGAACAGGGCAGCGATTTCGCTGCTGCCCTCGCTGAAGCCCAGGCCCTCGGGTACGCCGAAGCTGACCCGACGCTCGACATCGGCGGTTTCGATGCCGCCCACAAGCTCAACATCCTGGGCCGGCTGGCGTTCGATCCGGACATGAGCTGGGCGGCTGTCCGGGCGGCGACCCGTGGCATCAGTGAACTGACCCCGGCGATAGTGAAAGAAGCGATGGAGGACGGCGGCAGCGTGACCCTGCTGGCGAGCATCGTGCCGGGCGCGCACGGCTGGGAACCACAGGTGCGGCCCGCTTACCTGCCGGCCGGCCACCGGCTTGGCCAGCTCGGTGCTGAGTTCAGTGGTCTGCTGTTCGAAGGCGTGCAGTGCGGCCAGGTACTCATCGGCGGACCGGGTGCCGGTGGTGCCCAGACTGCCAGTGCCGTGTTCGCTGACCTGCTGGATGCGGCCTCAGGACGGCCCGGCCCGGCGCCACTCGCGGCGGCCCGCCCGCTGCCGGCTGACTGGCGGCCCGCTCCGCTCGGGGAGCTGCGCCGGGCATGAGCGTACTGTTCAGAAGCACCCGTGACGATGGCAACGCGGCACCCGTCGGTTTCCAGGAAGCACTGTTCCGTGGCCTCGCTCCGGACGGAGGCCTGTACGTGCCGGTCACCATCCCGCCGCTGCCCGGCGGCTGGCGCGAAGTCGGCAGCTTCCCGGAGCTGGCGGAGCTGGTCCTGAGCAACTGGCTGGCTGACGCCGGACTGGGCCGGGCCGGTTTCCGTGACCTGCTCGAGGATGCCTTCGACTTCGAAGTACCGCTCAGAAGACTGTCCGGTGACCGCTGGCTGCTGGAACTGCATCACGGTCCGACCCTGGCGTTCAAGGACTTCGGAGCCCGCTTCATGGCCCGGGTGATGGACGCGCTGCTGCAGCAGGCGGGACGGCGTCTCACCATCATCACCGCCACCTCGGGTGACACGGGCAGCGCGGTGGCTGCGGCGTTCGCCGGCCTGAGCAGCACTGACGTGGTGCTGCTTTACCCGGCTGGCCGGGTCAGTCCCCTGCAGGAACTGCAGCTGATCGTGGAGCGGCCGGGCGTGAGCGCACTGCGGGTGGCGGGTACGTTCGACGACGGCCAGCGGATGGCCAAAGAGGTCCTGAGTGACCCTGAAGTACAGTCGCTGGGCGTATCGAGCGCGAACTCGATCAACATCGGCCGGCTGCTGCCCCAGCAGCTTTATTACCTGTGGGCACTGCGGCAGCTTCCTGCCGGTGCGGCGCCGGTGTTCGTGGTGCCGAGCGGCAACCTGGGCAACCTGACTGCGGGCGTGTATGCCCAGCTGGCCGGTGCCGGCAGTGCCGGGTTCGTCGCGGCCCACAACGCCAACGACTGGTTCCCGCGCTGGCTTGCCGGCACGGTGGAGCCGTTCGATTTCCCTGCGACAGTTCAGACACTGTCGAACGCGATGGACGTCGGTGCACCCAGCAACTTCGAACGGCTGCACGCCCTGGGCGGACAGCTGGAAGGTCTCGTGGATGGTTATGGCGTCAGTGATTCAGCCGTGCTGGAGCGCATGGCGCTGACCTGGTCGGAAGACGGCGTGCTGGTCTGCCCGCACACTGCCGTAGGCCTGGAAGCAGCCGCCCGGCACCGCGCTGCCGGGCATGACGGCCCGGCGGTGATACTGGCTACTGCCGCTGCGGCGAAGTTCCCGGAAGTCGTGGCTGAGGCCGTGCCGGGTGCGGACGCCACTGCTGAGCCGCTCGAGCAGCTGCGCAAAGCGCCGGTGCGGGTAACAGACATCCCAGCCGGGAGCAGTCAGCTCAAACAGTTCCTGCTGAGCCGCTGAGCAGTCAGTCAGCGAGCAGGCCGTTCAGCCACTCCAGCGCAGCTGCCTCTGCTGCCTCCGGCGCGGTCTCGTGATCCGCGGCCACACCGGTGTTCTGCCAGGTCGGTGCCGCCAGTGGCGCGAGCACGCCGGCTGCCACCCAGGCCTGTGAACCGTCACGAAGGCAGAACGGCAGCAGTGCCTCGACGTTGCCGGCCGTAGCGGAACCGAACGTCACTGCGCGTCCGGACTGACGCAGCGCGCCAGCGAGCCCCTCGGCTGCACTGTGCACGTTGCCGTCGATGAGGATGGCGAGTGGCAGGTCGGTCTCAGGCTGTCCGATGGCCGGATAGGGCAGGGGCAGGCTCCAGGTGGTGACGAGCCGCCACAGGAAGCCACTGGTGAAGGCACCTGCGACCTGCATCATGCTCAGCAGCCGGCCGCCCGGGTTGCCGCGCAGGTCAAGTATGAGGCCGGCGGCGCCCATGCCGTGCAGTTCACGGATCGCTTCGCGCACGTTGCTGTTCACGAAATCGCTGGCCAGGTCAGGTATGCGGATCATGCCGACCGGCCACGGCTCAAGCTGAACGAGCCCGTAACTGATCGTGCCGGCGAGCCCGTCCAGTTCAGCCTGACCGAGGAAGGCAACGCAGGCCATGTCGCCGTAGACCGCCCGGATCTCCTCGACCCGTGCAGGTGGCACGAACACAGAATGGTCGTCAGCGATTTCAGCGTACATCTGTTCCATGAGGCTGAAGTACTCGGCATCGTCAGCTGCCTGCTGCACGAGCGGACGGTAACGGTCACCGACCTCGGCCCAGTCGGCCGGGATGACGTCCAGGTTCCAGTAACGCTCGTTGATGAGGCCCCAGACGGTCTCGAAGCGCTGCTCGAAATCCTGTGCGGCTGCAGTGGCCGGCAGCAGCATCATTGTGCACAAAAGCACAAGGCGGGGCCAAAAAAAGCGGCTGTGCATCAGGCGACCTTCTCCATCTCTTCAGCGAACCGGTCGACCGCGGCACGGTCCAGGCGGTAGCCCTGCGCCCCGATGCGGGTGGTGTTGAGGCCACCGGCCACGTTGCCGATACGCGCGGCGTGCAGCAGGTCGTAACCCTGCATCACCCCGTGGGCGAAGGCGGCGGTGTAGTAGTCGCCGGCACCGGTGGAGTCGAGGACGTCATCAACGTCGAACGCGTCAACCAGCTCAGTGAAATCCGGCGTGATGACTATCGAGCCCATCTCACCGACCTTGACGATGACGTTGTCGACACCTCCGCTGCGCAGCCAGGCCACGGCAGAGGAGATCGAGTTCTCGCCCGTCAGGCGATAAAGCTCGTGCTCGTTCATAAGCATGTAATCGACCTGGCGGATTATCGACAGCAGCCGGTCCCGCAGGGCGGGTATCGCGCCGCTGCCCATGTCCATGAACGTCTTCAGGCCGGCCTCGCGGGCGTACTCCAGTGTCTTGACCGAGTACTCACGCTGCGGGCCTGACACCAGGCTGTAGGCGCTCATGACGACCGCATCAGCAGCTGCCACCTGCTCAGGCAGCAGGCTGGCGGCGTCCAGGTAGCGGCTGGCGCCGAGGGCCGAGATCATCGTGCGCTGGGTGTCGGGCGTCACCAGGAGCGTTACGCTCGAGGTCTGCCGTTCAGCGTCGTGCTGCACGAGGCTCAGGTCGACACCGGTCTCGACGAGGTTGGAGAGCGCGAGGTCAGCGAACGGTCCACTGCCGACCCTGGTGGCGATCCGGACCTCGTTACCGAGGCTGGCGAGCGCCATGGCCACGGTGCCGCCGGCACCACCCGGACGCATCAGCGCACGCGTTGCGGTGGTTTCACCACCCGGTTCCGGTAATGAATCCACGAAGTACATCTGGTCGACGGTCGCATCGCCGACGACAAAGAACCTTGCCATCAATCCTCTCCTGCCCCTGCCAGGTGAGTAAACTTTGCTGTGAGTCGCATCTTACCCCACCGGGTTCCCAAACGGTATTCAGCCGGCGTCCGCCAGAGCAGTGCACAGCAACCGGAACTGATCCAGCGAAAGTTGTTCCGCACGGATAAGGTCGTTCAGCTGCAGCACATCCAGAGCGCGCAGGACTGTAGGCCCAGAGTAACCCGCCATCATGAGGTTCCTGCGTAACGTCTTGCGCCGGTGGGCGAACGACTGCCGGACAACGCGGAACAGCTGCGGGTCCGGCGCGGCATCCGGGTGTACGTCGAGGCGTACCACCGAGCTCGTCACCTCCGGAGGCGGCAGGAAACAGCCGGGCGGCACGTCACGGACGATCCTGCTGCTGGCGAAATGACGCACGAACACCGACAGGGCGCCGTAGGCCGGATCGCCGGGCATGGCCCGCATGCGTTCTGCGACCTCGCGCTGCACCATGACGACGATGCGGCTGACCCGCCCTGCGCTCAGCGCGTCGGTCACCAGGCGCGTGCCGACGTTATAGGGCAGGTTGGCGACGAGGGCCGCTCCGGGTTCAACCTGGTTCCAGTCGAACTCCAGGGCGTCGCCGTGGATGAGCGTCACGTTGCCGAGCTGCCCGGTCGTCTCGGCCAGTACCGGCAGCATGCGCCGGTCCAGTTCCACCGCGATGACCTGACCGGCTGCTGCAGCCAGTTCCCGGGTCAGGACGCCAAGGCCGGGGCCGAACTCGACCACGGTCTGGCCGGGCTGAATGTCCGCCGCAGCGACGATCTGGTTCAGCACGTGTGCATCGACCAGGAAGTTCTGTCCGAACGATTTGTCGGGGCGGAGGCCGTACCGTTCCAGCAGGCCGGTCACCGCTCCCCGGGAGCTCAGCGGCGTGGTCAAGCGTCTTCTTCAGCCGGCTGCTGCAGCAGGACGCCGTCGATCCACAGTTCACCGTCTGCCAGGCTGCTGCCCCGCACGACAGCGAGTTCACTGGCCAGAAGTGCACGGGCAGTTTCGAGGATCTCACGCTCAGTGCTGGCAAGGCCACGCTCCGTGTCACGGCGGGTCAGGGTGCCGATGAGCCGGGCCAGCTCGAAGGTGTCGCAGCGGGCCAGGATGTCCTGCTCGACGCGGAAACGGGGCGGCCACTGTTCAGGCAGCTCAGTATCGAGCAGTGCCTGCTCCGGCAGGCGGTCGAACTCGTCCTCGGAGACCGTGCGGCGCAGACCGACTTCCTGAGCCTTCTCCAGCGGAACGAGCACGTCCATGTCCCCCCGGACGAAGACGACTTTCAGATACTGTTGCGGCCTGCCGAGGACCTCGCGCTCGACCACTGCCTGGATCGTGCCACCCCCCTGGGGCGGGTAGACCACCTGGTCACCGACCTGAAAGTTCACCTTTGACCTCCGGACTGAAGCGTATCATGCCGCTTTCAGGCACGCGTGCGTCGTCTCGGACGTTCCGCCGCCGCGCTGCCCGGCAGCTGGGGCAGCGCCAGATCGATACCCTGCAATTTCGCTTCCAGCTCCCGGATCGCGTCACGCAGCCGGGCCGCCTTCTCGAAGTCGAGCTCTTCCGACGCCTGCCACATCTCGTTCTCCAGCAGGGCCAGCTCCTGGCGGACATCGTCCTGGGCCAGCTCGCGCTCCCACGGTGCCAGCTTCTGTGCCGGCGTGCCGGGCGCCTGGTCCTGGTCGCCGCGGATGACCTCATGAACCCGCTTGCGTACCGTCTCGGGACTGATGCCGTGCAGCAGGTTGTACTCGAGCTGCTTCGCCCGGCGCCGTGACGTCTCTTCGATCGCCTGTTCCATCGCCTCAGATACGGTGTCGGCGTACAGGTACACCTCGCCACCGGCGTTACGGGCCGCGCGG
Organism: uncultured bacterium; assembly: GCA_964411415.1. GTDB lineage: Bacteria > Deinococcota > Deinococci > Deinococcales > Trueperaceae > CALDPK01. The sequence continues at coordinate 14,279 of CAYPKV010000026.1, read as the reverse complement.
CCGATCGTCTGGATCAGGCTGCGGGTGCTGCGCAGGAAGCCGGTCTTGTCGGCGTCCAGGATCGCCACGAGCGAGACCTCAGGCAGGTCCAGACCTTCACGCAGCAGGTTGATGCCCACCAGCACGTCGAAATGGCCGAGCCGCAGGTCGCGGATGATCACCTGACGCTCCACGGCATCGATGTCCGAGTGCATGTAGCGCACCCGCACACCCTGCTGGGCCAGGTACTCGGTCAGGTCCTCAGCCATCTTCTTGGTCAGAGTGGTCACGAGGACGCGTTCGCCACGGCCGGCGCGCTCACGGACCGCGAACAGCAGGTCGTCGATCTGGCCCTTGCTCGGCTTGACCGTGATCTCCGGATCCAGCAGACCGGTGGGCCGGATGACCTGTTCGACAACCTGGTCACTCAGGTCGCGTTCCGCGTCACCGGGTGTGGCTGACACGAAGATGACCTGGCCGACTTTCGTGAAGAACTCGTCTTCCTTGAGCGGACGGTTGTCCAGGGCAGCCGGCAGGCGGAAGCCGTAGTCTACGAGCGTACGCTTGCGGGCCTGGTCGCCGTTGAACATGCCCCGGATCTGCGGCAGCATCACGTGTGACTCGTCCAGGAAGACCAGGAAATCATCCGGGAAGTAATCGAGCAGCGTAGCAGGCGGACTGCCGGGTGGCCGGCCTTCCAGGTAGCGGGAGTAGTTCTCGATGCCGGTGCAGTAGCCGAGCGTGCGCAGCATCTCGAGGTCGTAACGGGTTCGCTCCGTGATGCGCTGCTTCTCCAGGAAACGGTCGCTGGCCTCGAAGAAACCGATCCGTTCCTGCAGGTCGTGTTCGATCTGCTTTATGGCCGGTTCCATCTGTTCGAACGGGGTCACGTAGTGGCGGGCAGGGAACACCGTGGTCGCCTCGAGCTCGCCCTGCTCATCACCGGTCACCGGGTCCATCATGACGAGCCTGTCGATGCTGTCGCCCCACAGCTCGATGCGCAGCGGCGCCTCTTCGTAGGCCGTCCAGATCTCCACCGTGTCACCGCGGGCGCGGAAGCGGCCGGGTGCCAGCTCGATGTCGTTGCGCTCGTACTGCTGTGTCACGAGCCGCTCGAGGATCTCGTCGCGTGACATCGTCGCACCCGTCTGCAGGATCATGTTCAGCTGCTGGTAGGTGACGGGCGAACCGAGGCCGTATATCGCTGACACTGACGCGACGACGATGACGTCGCGGCGGGTGAGCAGGCTGCGGGTCGTTGAGTGCCGGAGCCGCTCCAGCTCCTGGTTTATGTTGGCGTCCTTCTCGATGAACAGGTCGCGCGAAGGTACGTACGCTTCCGGCTGATAGTAGTCGTAGTAGGAGATGAACATCTCGACTGCGGCGTCCGGGAAGAAGTCCCGGAACTCCGACGCGAGCTGGGCAGTGAGTATCTTGTTCGGAGCCATTATGAGCGCCGGACGCTGGCTGGCCTCGATTATCTGGGCCATCGTGAAGGTCTTGCCGGTGCCGGTCGCCCCCAGCAGCGTCTGGAAACGCAGGCCGTCCTGCAGGCCGCCGGTGAGTTCGCGGATCGCCTGCGGCTGGTCTCCGGTCGGTTCAAACGGTGCGGTAACCTTCAGTGCCATCCCCCAATGACACCACACCAGAGGCGCCGGCGCTGTAACCGGCAGCAGGATGCCTGCCTGTTCAGCCGGCCCGGGCGAACTGCCGTTCGTACAGGTCCCGGTACAGGCCGCCCTGTTCAAGCAGGCTGGAATGCCGGCCCTGTTCGGTTATGCGGCCGCCGTCCAGCACGATGATGCGGTCCGCGTCATGCACCGTCGACAGGCGGTGGGCGATCACGAAGGTGGTGCGGCCCTGCATGAGCCGGTCGAGTGCTGCCTGCACCAGCGCTTCGGACTCGCTGTCGAGTGAACTGGTCGCTTCATCAAGGATGAGGATGCGCGGGTCTTTGAGCAGCGCCCTGGCGATGGCGACCCGCTGGCGCTGACCGCCTGACAGGGTCAGGCCACGCTCGCCGACCAGCGTGTCCAGGCCGAGTTCAAGACGGTCGATGAACTCGGTTGCGTTGGCAGCTTCAGCCGCCGCCCGCACCGCCTCATCATCGGCTCCGGGACTGCCGTAGCGGATGTTGTCGCGGATCGTGCCGGTGAACAGAACGGTCTCCTGGAACACCACTCCGATGTTGCCGCGCAGTTCAGCCAGGCTCAGCTCACGCAGGTCATGGCCATCGAGCCGGACCGTACCGGCGGCTGGGTCGTGAAAGCGGGGGATCAGCGCGGCCAGGGTGCTCTTGCCTGCGCCGCTCGGACCGACCAGCGCCACAGTTTCGCCGGCGGCAGCCACGAGATCGATGTCGTGCAGCACGGTTTCACCGCCCGGATAGGCGAACGACACTCCCGTGAAGCTGACCTCGCCACGGACGCGTCCCAGCGGCCGGGGGCTGGCTGGTTCACTGAGCCCCGGGCTCGTGTCGAGCAGCTCGAAAATGCGGCGGCTCGCTCCGAGCGCCTCCTGCAGCTCCGAGTACAGACCGGTCAGGGTACCTACGGAGGCGCCGATGGTGATGGTCAGGATGAGGAAAGCGACCAGGTCGCCGGGCAGGAGCGCCCCGGCGAGTACCTGACGGCCACCGAACCACAGTACGAGCGATATGCCGGTGCCGAGCAGCAGCCCGGTCACGGGCATGAACACCGCACGGCCCAGGGCGCGCCGCCGGGCGAGGTTGAACGATTCACGGATCAGGCCGGTGTAACGCTGCGCCTCGAACGCCTCGGTGACGAACGATTTGACGACGCGGATACCGCTCAGCGCCTCCTCGGCGCTGGCGTTCGCTTCGGCAACACTGTCCTGGAAGCGGGTGCTGGTGCGGCGCAGGAAACCGCCGAACAGCACCGCGGCAACGATGACGACCGGGATGACCGCCAGCAGGAACAGCGTGAGTTCACGGTTGATGTACAGCAGTACGGCCACACCGCCGATCAGGGCGATCAGCTGACTGATGAAGTGCGCCAGGGTGCGTGAGACGGCGCCCTGCAGCGTGGCGATGTCACTGGTGAGCCGTGAGGTGATCTCACCGGTACGGCGGGAACTGAAGAAGTCGAGTGACAGCCCGAGTACGTGCCTGAACAGGCCACTGCGCAGGTCAGCAACGACCCCTTCACCGGTGACCGACAGCAGGTAACTGCGCAGGAACGCGAACACGCCTTCAAACAGGAACAGGCCGATCATCAACAGCAGAATCGTGTTCAGCCGGGTGGCGCTCAGTTCGCTGCCCAGTGCGGTGAAGGCTTCGTTGAACAGTTCACGCGCGAGCAGGGGCAGGGCCAGTGACAGTACGCTCGCTATGACCGTGGCCAGCAGGCCGGTGAGCAGCAGGCCGCGGTACGGCCGGGTGTACGCGAACGCCCGGCTCAGGTTGCCGAACTGCAGCGGTTCACGAGGCCCGTCCGGCCTGGCCCTGCGGCTCCGCATCAGCTGCCGCCGTCTTCAGTGAACAGGCTGGCCTGGCCGGCAGGGACGGGCAGGCCAAGGTGCAGCCAGGCGCGTTCCGTAGCGACCCGGCCCCGCAGCGTGCGCTGCAGCAGACCGAGCTGGATGAGGAACGGTTCGTACACCTCTTCCAGCGTCGCCCGGTCCTCGCCAACGGCAGTAGCCAGCGTGTCCAGGCCGACCGGGCCGCCGGCGAACTTCACCACGGTCGCCTCCAGGATCGCTCGGTCACGGCGGTCCAGGCCGAGGGCATCGATGCCGAGCTCATCCAGGGCTGAGCGGGTGCGGTCGAGGCCGACCTCGGTCTCGCCGGCCACTTCGGCGTAATCGCGGACGCGGCGCAGAAGCCGCTTGGCGATGCGCATCGTCCCACGGGCGCGCTGGCCGATCTCCAGTGCCGCCTGCGGATCGAGCCGGAAGCCCAGCAGGGCAGCGTCGCGACTGACACCGTCGGCCAGCTCCGCTGCGCTGTAGTACTCGAGGTGTTCGATTATGCCGAAGCGGCTGCGCATCGGGCCTGTTATGAGGCCCGGGCGGGTGGTCGCACCGACCAGGGTGAAACGCGGCAGGTCCAGCCGGATCGTGCGGGCGGCCGGCCCCTGACCGAGCACGATGTCGATCTTGAAGTCTTCCATCGCCGGGTACAGGTGCTCTTCGGCCACGCGCCCGAGGCGGTGGATCTCATCGATGAACAGCACGTCGCCGTCCTCGAGCGCGTTGGTGAGTATGGCAGCCAGGTCGCCGGGCTTCTCGATGGCCGGTCCGCTGGTCACCCTGATGCCGGCGCCGAGCTCGTAGGCGATGATGTGCGCCAGCGTCGTCTTGCCGAGACCGGGTGGTCCGTACAGCAGCACGTGGTCAAGTGCCTCCTGACGGTTCCGGGCCGCCTCGAGGTACACGCTGAACTTCTCCTTGAGCCGCGGCTGTCCGACGTAATCGGCAAGGCGTACGGGTCTCAGGCTGGTGTCTTCCACGGGGTTCAAGCTATCACGCTGCAGCCGGATCTCCGGTCGGCAGGGGAGTGCCCTGCAGTGCCCGGCTGAGCAGGCCGTCCGGGTCATCGACCCGGTACTCGCCGCCTTCGACAGTGACCGCGACGATGGCGGAGCGGAGCTGGTAGGTGACCTGCCGGTCGTTCACCCGTTCACTGGCGCCGATGGCCATGAGCGGGGTCTTGACGTTGTCGAGGAAATGGTGCAGCTGGTCGGTGCTGAGCCGGTTCAGGTGCAGCCGGAAGATGCGGCTCTTCTCAAGGTTGATGCGCAGCCAGCGCGTCGACTGCCAGTTCCAGTACACGAACAGGGCCTGGAAGATGGTGCCGATGGCCAGCGCCCACCACACCCCGGTGATACCCATGTCCAGACGCAGTGCCAGCAGCCAGGCGAGTGGCACCACGATGATCCAGCGGCTCAGTATCGCGCCCCACATGCCGGGGGTGGTGTCGCCCGCGCCACGGAGCGCGCCGTTGGCGATCATCGCGTAGGCCAGGAACGGGAGCACTATGCCGTTTATGCGGATGTAACTCGTGCCGGCGCTCAGGAGCACTTCGTTGGCACTGGGGTCGAACAGCCTCATGACCTGAGGCGCGAAGATGACCAGCGGCACGGCGATGACCGACATGACCAGCATGCCGAGGATGATGCTGGCGTTGCCGCGGTGGCGTGCCTCGGCCGGCTGCCACGCGCCGAGTGCCTGTCCGACGACGCTGGTGGCGGCCACGCTGATCGCCAGGCCCGGCATGAACGCCAGCGATTCGATCTGCAGGCCAACCGACAGGGCGCTCGCGCCGAGCGTTCCGGCAGCAGTGGCGGTGACGATGCGGATGACGAGCAGCTGTGAGGTGTTCCTGACGATGCCCTGCAGACCCGAGGGGATGCCGATGTTGAGTATCTCGCGGAACGCCCGCAGGCTGGGCCGGTATGTGCCGAGTCCAAGGCGCACGATGTTGCGTCCCGAGTACATGATGATGATGCCGACCGCAGCCGCGATGGCCCGGCTGAGTACGGTGCCGAGCGCTGCCCCGGGTACGCCCAGGGCGGGGACCGGCCCGAGTCCGAACATGAGTGCCCAGTTCAGGAACACGTTGATGACGTTCATGGCGATGGCGATCCACAGCGGCGTGACGGTGTCGCCGGCGCCCTGCATCAGTGAGCTGATGGTCAGGTTCAGCACCATGAAGATGATGCCGGCGAACATTATCTGCAGGTAGACCGTGCCCTGTTCGACAGCCCGCGGGTCACCGCCGGAGTTCAGGAAACTGAGTATCGGTTCCGCGAACAGTACCCCGAGCCCACCCAGCACTACCCACATGATCACGCCCAGCGATATCGACTGGTGCGCGACCTGCGACAGTTCCTCGACGTTGCGGGCACCCTTGGCCTGGGCTGCCAGCGCCATGGATGCAGCCGTGATCGACATGAACGCCACCAGGATGAGCATGTTCACGCTGTTGGACATGCCGATGGCGGCGATCTCGACAGGGCCGAGCTGGCCCGCGAAGAACACGTTGGTGATGTTGGTCAGGGATTGGAGGCTGTTCGCCAGTATCACCGGCAGGGAAAGTTTCCAGACCGGGCCAAAATGCGGGAGCAGGTCTGAAAGCCATTTCTTCATCGCCCAAGAGTGTACCCCTCTGGGACGCGTCCGGAAGGTACCGCTGGCTGTTTCACCGGCCGTTGTGACAACGGGTGTAACATTTACGGGGCAGGTCCGGACCCGGTCCGGACCGACAGGAAGGTCACAGGAACAGATGACAGAGTTTCCGGTACGGATTGGCAGTGTGGAACGTACGCTTCAGGTGGTCGACGTCGGTGGGGTATCCGTCGCGCTCCTGAACCTGCTTGGTGACACAGAGCTCACGGAAGCAGCAGCAGCCGAGCTGGTCGCCCGCATGCCTGAAGGCATCGAGGCGTTCGTTACGCCCGAGGTGAAGGCGGTGCCGCTCGCCCACGCGATGAGCAGGCTGACCGGCATCCCCTACGTCGTGGTGCGCAAGACGAAGAAGCCTTACATGGTCGATGCGATCAGCCGCAGTGTAGTCTCGATCACGACCGGCAAACCACAGGACCTCGTCATCGACGGAGCTGACCGCAGCCGCATCAGTGGCCGGCGGGTGGCCATCGTCGACGACGTGGTGTCGACCGGTGGGACACTGCGGGGCCTCACCTCCCTGCTCGAGGAGCTGGGTGGTGAAGTCGGCGCGATACTGGTCGTGTTCACCGAAGGTGAAGAACGCGAGGACGTCATCTCGCTAGGACACCTGCCACTGTTCGGCTGAGCGTCGCTGCGTCACCCGCTGACCGGGCCTGTGCCCCGGCGGCGGTATCATCGCTGTCACTGTGAGCACTGCCGAAGATGTGAAGGAACGGATCAGGTCGCTCGCCGACATCGCGGAGGTGATCGGCGAAACGGTCGTCCTGAAGTCCGCCGGTGGTACCCGCCTCAAAGGTCTGTGCCCGTTCCATGACGAGAAGACACCGTCGTTTCACGTCAACCGGGACCGGGGTTTCTTCTACTGCTTCGGCTGCCAGGCACGCGGTGACGTGTTCGATTTCGTCATGCGCAGCGAAGGGCTCGCCTTTCCGGAGGCGCTGCGCCGGCTGGGCAGCCGCGTCGGTGTCGAGGTCGAACCGCAGGCCCCCGGGAGCCGCCGCCGGAGCGACACGTTCCGTGTCAACGAGCTGGCCCTTGAGTACTTCCGCAGTCACCTGAGCGGCCAGGCCCTCGCTTACCTGGAAGGCCGGGGCCTGAGCCGTGCGTCGATCGATGCTTTCGGCCTCGGCTTCGCGCCGGAAGGCTGGGACGGCCTGCTGAAACACGCGGCTGCAGCCGGGGTCGACTCTGACGCACTGCTTAAGGCCGGCCTGGTCGTCGAGAACGAGCGGGGCAGCCGCTACGACCGTTTCCGCAACCGGATCATGTTCCCCGTGCGCGACATGCTGGGCCGCACTGTCGGTTTCGCCGGCCGCATCATCGACAGCGGTGAGCCGAAGTACCTGAACACTCCGGAGACCGAAACGTTCCACAAAGGCGAACTGCTGTACGGACTCGACCTGGCCAGGCAGTCGATGCGGGCGAGTGGCGAAGCGATCGTCGTGGAAGGTTACATGGACGTCATCGCGCTCCACCAGACCGGTTTCGACAACTCAGTCGCCGCGCTCGGCACCGCACTCACCCGTGAGCACGCTGACCTGCTGGCCCGGCAGGACGTTCGGACCCTGTACCTGGCGTTCGACGGCGATGCCGCCGGGCAGCGTGCCACCATGGCAGGTCTGGACCGCAGCATCGGCCGCAGTTTCCTCGTACGTGCCGTGCTGCTTCCGGATGGCAAGGACCCGGCTGATACGGTTCTGGACGGTGATCCGCAGCGGTTCAGGGAGGCGCTCAGCCAGGGCCTGTCGGAGGTGGAGTTCCGGTTCCGCACCACCCTGGACCGGCACGACCACACGACCGACCGGGGCCGGCAGGCGATCCTCAACGAGCTGCTGCCTTCGCTCAGGCCGCGGGGTGTAATCGACCCGGTGGCTGAGGAACTGCGCCGGCTGGTGGTCGACAGTCTGGACCTGAGTGAAGCCGCACTGGCGGCCATGCTTGAGGGCCCGGGAACCGCGCGGGTGGACGAGGTGCAGGCGCGCGGCCTGAGCCGGAACACCGGCCGTTACCGGCTGCTGGAGCTCGAGATCATCGCCCTGCTGCTGCAGGACCCGGCTGGCGTCGGCCGCAGGCTCAGGCGTCTGCAGGGTGCGCTTCCGGACCTTGAGGATTCGGTGCTTCGCGAGTTCCTCACCGCTGCTGCGGAACAGCCTGATGACCGGCAGCTGCTGCTTGACATGTGGCGCGACCGCGAAGACGGAGCCATCATAATGGAGCGTCTGCTGGAGGCCGACGACGGAAGCGGTCCCCGGCCGGACCTGGACCTGCAGATCGAGAAGGCGCTCTCACGGCTCCGGGAACTCGTCCTGGCAGCAAGTTCCGCTGAGCGCAGGCGCAGCCTGCAGAGCCGCTTCAGTGAACTGAGCCGGCTCATCGCAGCGGGGGAGGTTCCGGAGGCGACGCTGCAGGAGTATTACCGTGAACTCGATGAGCTGGGCACGCTCCTGGCGGCCCGGGACGCCGAGCGGCGGCTGCGCAGCCAGAGGCGATGAGACCGCGGTTTCCTGCATTGTTAAGGGACAATTGCCCTCGTTGACACCCCCCGCTCACGCTGCTATGCTTTCACCTTGGTACGCGCAGGTGTAACAACCAGTCCGCGCGTTGTTTTTTGTGCATCCCGGTTGCCGTCAGATCCGGTTCACCAGCTTGCAGGGCGGGCCAGGAACGGGCATGGGTGGAAGGAGGGGTCGTTTGGAAGCTCAAGGCGAACAGTTACTGCAGAACCTGATCAACCGCGAGCAGTCCCTGGCGGCCAGGGTAGAGGAAGCCCGTAAAGAGGCAGACGCGCTCGTCGAGCAGGCCAGGTCGGAAGCTGCCGACCTCATGCAGAAGGCGCGCGGTGCTGCTGAAGCCCGGGCTGCCGAACTGCGTGCGGCGGCTGAGACCAAAGCTGCTCAGGTGCGTGATGAGATCCTCGCCGCAGCCAGGTCCGAAGCCGATGCGGTCGTCAGGAACGCCGCCAGCGGCATGGACGCTGCCGTCAAACACGTCCTGGAGCGCATCCTGACGTGATCGCCAAGATGGACCAACTCACCGTCGTCGGGCGCCGCGGCGTGGCTAAAGAGGTGCTGCAGTCACTGCAGAACCTCGGTGTCGTGCAGGTGGATCCGCTCGACTTCGAAGGTGGGACGGGCCTGCAGAGGGTGCAGCTGAAAGGGGAGGACCGCGCGGAGGCCGAACGCTGGCGCGAACTGCTCTCCCGCAGCGAGTCGCTGCTTGCAGTGCTTGAGCCACACGGCGAAGGCAAACAGGCAGCACGTACCGAAGCCGGCGTGAAGCTGTCCGAGCTGGAGTCGTGGCTCAGCGGTGTCGGCAGCAGTGTCGATGCCCTGGTGGCTGAACGGGCAGACGCCCGTGACGAGCTCGACCTGATCGGTACTTACCTGCCCGTTTACCGGCAGGTCGCGCCGACCCTGGCACGGCTCGAGGCCAGCGATTACCTGGAAGGCACGGCGATCATCGCTTCGGCCCGTGATGCCGAAGAGCTGCGCGCCGCGCTGGACGAGTCGCTTGCCGGCCGATTCGAACTTGCCACCCGTGAGTTCGAGCGCGACGTGATCATCCTGGTCGCCTCCATGAAGGAGGACCGCCAGAAGGTCCGCAGCGCCATCAGCCGCACCGGCCTCTCCCCGCTGGAACTGCCGCTCCGTTACCGCAGCCACGGCACCGCCAAGGCTGTTCACGTGATGGAGGAGCGCTCACAGGCTCTGCCTCGTCGCCTCAAGGCCGTCGATGAGGAACTGGCCCGGCTAGCCGAGGCACACACCGTGCGTCTGCGCCAGGTACATCAGCAGGCCAGCAACCACACCGTCCGCTACGAGATCATGGGCAACCTCGCCGAAGGTGACTACAGCTTCGCACTGCGTGGCTGGGTCCCCTCGGACAACACCCGCAACGTGACCGAGTCACTGCGCCGGCACTTTGCCGGTGACGTCGTAGTCGAGTCGCGCCCCGCGGACATGCACCATGACGTTTCCGTCCCGACCAAACTCGAGAACAAGCCGTGGGCCCGTCCCTTCGAGATCCTGCTCTCGCTGTTCGCACCAGCCGCCTATGGCGGGTTCGATCCCACCTGGACGGTGGCGGTCTTCTTCCCGCTTTACTTCGGCATCGTCGTCGGTGACATGGGCTTCGGCCTCATGTTCCTGGCGCTCGGACTGTGGCTCCGCTCCCGGGGCCTGTCCGGTAAGGGTCTGTCCCTCGGGCCGCTGAACATCACGATCGATTCCGAGACCCTGCCCAAGGTCGGTGTCATCACCATCTGGGCCGGCATCTGGACGATCATCTGGGGCTTCATCTACGGCGAGTTCCTTGGTAACTTCCTGGAACGCTGGCCGGTCGGCAACCCGGTCTTCTTCGCTGAAGGCCACGGTGACGGCATGCTCCAGATACTGCTGTTCCGCGTTGAAGTGTTCGACCCCCTGCTGGTGCTCGCCCTCGGCTTCGGCGTCCTGCAGGTCGTAGGTGGCTGGATCATCCGCGCCTACTACGGTTTCGTGCACAAGGACCGCAAGCACCTGTTCGAAGGCATCGGCATGGCTGCCGGACTGCTGGCCATCACGGTCTTCGCGTGGGCTTTCCTGAGCGGCAACCTGGGCACGGCGGTCTTCACCATATGCGGCGTCGGCTTCCTGATCTTCCTGATCGGCGTCTTCGTCGCCGGCATGCCGCTCATGCTCGTTGAGCTCATCTCCAACTCCGGTCACATCCTGAGTTACCTCCGACTGTTCGCAGTCGGCCTGTCCGCCGCGCTCGTTGCCAACCTCGCCACTGACTTAGGCTTCGCAATCGCCGGAGTGGCACCGGTCATCGGCCCGATCCTCGGCATCGTCATAGCGCTGTCCGTGCACGTGCTCGCGATAGTGCTCACCCTCATCGGCCATACACTGCAGCCCCTGCGTCTGCAGTACGTGGAATTCTTTACGAAGTTCGGCTTCTACGAAAATCCCGGTCGTCCGTACAAGCCATTCCGTCTCACTGGAGGAAAAGCATGAAGAAGTTCGCCAAGATCATCGGTTTCGTTTCACTCATCGCGCTGCTCGGCATGGGCCTTGCCCAGGAAGCCGAAACCGTAGCCCAGGCTGGCCGCAGCCTCGGTGACGGCCTCGTCGCCCTTGCCGCTGCCCTCGCGATCGGCGTTGGCGCCATCGCCGTAGCCATCGCCCAGGCCGCCATCGGTTCCGCCGGTGCCGGTACCCTGGCCGAGAAGCCGGAAGCATTCGGTCAGATCCTGATCTACCTGGTGATTCCCGAGACCCTGATCATCTTCGCCTTCGTCATCGCCTTCTTCATCAACAACCAGATCGGCTGACCATGTCGGATCTGGCTGCCCTGCTCGACAAAGAGGCGAGCGCGGAGATCGCAGCCATCAGCTCTGAGGCGCAAAAGCGCGCCTCAGAGCTTACCGCTGCCGCGCAGGCGGAAGCTGACTCGTTCAGCGCCGCCCGCGAACGTGCCGCTCAGGCCCAGTCTGAGGCCGACCTGGTACGTACCCGCAGCGCGGCCCAGCTCGAAGCCGCTTCCATCAGGCTCAACGCCCAGCACAGTGCCGTGCAGTCGGTCTTCGACGCCGTCCGTGCTGAGCTTGACAACCTGATCGGCAAGCCCGAATGGGCCGGGCGACTCGGCCAGCTGCTGCAGGAAGCTGTTGCCGGCAGCGGGCTGCCCGCCTCAGAAGTCACGAAGATCCTTGTCAGCCCGGCCGATGTCGCGGCTGCCAGGGCGGCTGCCAGCGAACAGGGCATAAGCGCCCCGGTCGAGGCTGCCGACGACGTGAGTCACGGTGTGCGGATCAGGACCGGCGCCAGTGACCTCATCATCGAGAACACACTCATTGAGCGGCTCAGAAGCGCCCAGGAGGAGCTCGCTGCCGAGGTTGCCAGGCTGCTGTCCGGAACTGCCGGAGCCTAGTCCTCCGGACAGAAGGGACATCCGTGTCTGCTGATTTTGGTTACATAAACGCTCGCGTGAGGGGGCAGAAGTCGCGTCTGCTCGGACCGGAGTTCTACGCTCAGGCCCTGTCAGACGCTGACTTCAGCGCCTTCACGACGACGCTTTCGCAGACGGACTACATGTCCGACCTGGAGGAAGCGCAGTCCCGGTCAGATGGCCTCACCGCCGTCGACCAGGCACTGGCCCGCAACTTCTGGCGCACTACGCGTCAGATCCTGAACTACTCCGACGGCTGGCCGCACCGCCTCGTCGCCATGCTGCTCATGAAGTACGACCTCGCCAACATCAAGGCGATCGTCCGTGCCAGGCATGCAGGCCGTCCGGCGGAGGACACCCTCACTGCACTGCTGCCGGCCGGTGAACTGAAGCCGGCCGTACTCGAGCAGATGGCGCAGGCGGCTGATGTGCCGGGCGTCGCTCAGGTGCTGAGCGCCAGCGGTCACCCGCTTGCCGCAGAAGTGCGCCAGGCTGCCCGCGCGTATCAGGACGACGGCGACCTGTTCAACTTCGAACTGACAGTCGACCGTGCCTACGCCAGGACGATGCTGGACACCGCGGAGGAGCTGCCGCTGCCGAAGGGTTTCCGCGACTGGATCATCCTGAACGCTGACGCCACGAACGTCCGTACGGCCCTGAAGCTCCGTGGTCGTGAAGTTCCTGCCGCTGACCTGTTCATCGATACCGGCAAGGCCGGCAGCTTCCGCCGCAGCGCTTTCGACGCCCTCATCGCAGACGTCGACGGTGCCGGCCTGGAACAGCTGGCCGGGGGACCGTTCGCTGCCGCAGCCGGCGTCGACTCCCTGTCGGCCGCCGATGGCGTCATCCGCGACATCCTGGATGAACGTGTCCGCAAACTGGCCCTGGGCGACCCGCTCGGGCCGTTCGTCGTGCTGGATTACCTGCGCCGCAAGGAGCGGGAGACCGCACGGCTGCGCCTGCTGGCGCGTGGCAAGTTCTACTCTGTGCCGCGGGCACAGCTGGAAACGGAGCTCGGCAATGCCAACGCATAAGGTCATCGTTCTGACCGACGCCGAGACCGCCACCGGTTACCGGCTGGCTGGCGTCGAGACCCGGGAGAGCAACCCTGAGGAAGCTGTCCGGGTGCTCGATGAGCTCATCCAGTCCGACGGTTACGGCCTCGTCGTCGTCGACGAAGGGCTCATCCCTGATCCGGTAAGGGCTTCGGAACGCAGCATGCGCGGCAGGCAGCTTCCGGTGATCCTGCCGGTCGGCAGCCTCTCGGCTGCTTTCGGTGGCGGAGAAGGTGGCGACGCAGTCGAGTACATGAGTAACCTCGTACGCAGCGCCATCGGCTTCGACATCAAGCTGGAGTGAACATACGGGCGGACGCGCAGGCGCTCCGCTTCAGACAGGTGCCGCGCCGGCACCTGCAGGAGGAAGACTGAATGGCCATTGAAGGCAAGATCAAGAAGATCTCGGGACCGGCCGTCATAGCTGAAGGCATGATGGGCGCCCGCATGTACGACATCGTGCGTGTCGGCAAAGAACAGCTGGTTGGCGAGATCATCCGGCTGGACGGCGACAACGCGTTCGTACAGGTGTACGAAGAGACCGGCGGCCTCACCGTCGGTGAACCCGTCGTTTCTACCGGCCTGCCGCTTGCGGTAGAGCTCGGACCGGGCATGCTCAACGGCGTGTTCGACGGTATCCAGCGGCCCCTGGACAAGATCCAGGAAGCCAGCGGTACATACATCGACCGTGGCATCGTGGTGCAGTCGCTGTCGCGTGAAGCGAAGTGGCAGTGGACCCCGACCGTCAGCGTCGGTGACGAAGTGAAGCAGGGCCAGGTACTCGGTACCGTGCCCGAGTTCGCCTTCACCCACAAGATCCTGGTTCCGCCGGGCAAGGGCGGCAAGATCAAGTCCGTAACGCCGGCCGGTGAGTACACCGTCGACCAGGTCGTAGTCACCCTCGAAGACGGCACCGAACTGAAGATGTACCACCCGTGGCCCGTCAAGCAGCCCCGCCCCGTCGCGCGGAAGCTGGACCCGGTGACCCCGTTCCTCACGGGCATGCGCATCCTCGACGTGCTGTTCCCGCTGACGATGGGTGGTACCGCAGCCATCCCCGGACCGTTCGGTTCGGGCAAGACGGTTACCCAGCAGTCCGTCGCCAAGTACGGCAACGCCGACATCGTCATCTACGTAGGCTGCGGTGAGCGCGGCAACGAGATGACCGAC
>CAYPKV010000025.1:0-22427 GCA_964411415.1 uncultured bacterium | reverse complement strand
TCCAGGCCACCGTGGGCGGCGACCGCCTCCGGGTCGTTCTCCTGCAGGAGCCGCTGAGCCAGCCGCTTGCCGATCTGGGCGACCTTGATCGTGTGGGTAAGCCGGTTGTGGAAGCTGTGGCCCTCCATGGGCAGGACCACCTGAGTTACGTCAGCGAGACGCCTGAGGGCGCTCGTCTGCAGGATGCGGTCCCGGTCGCGCTGCGCGGGGGAGCGGTAATCAACACCCGGGTCGTGGCTGCTTTCACCAACATGCCGGCGGTCGTTGCGTTCAGCCAGGCGCTCCGGCACGGTTCAGCGGAGCTCCCCGGCGTCCGGTTCCGGCCGGCAGCGGGTGATGAGCCGGTCAGAGGTCATGGTCAGGTAACGCTCTGCCAGCAGCTGCCACAGGGCCGCCTTTATCTCCGGCCCCTGCCACTGCTGATGCTGTTCGCAGAACCGGCTGACGACGTCCGCCACCCGCAGGCCCTCGGCCCGCTCCTCGAAGAACGCCAGCAGGTCCTTCTCGAGCTGACTGAACGGAATGACTACTCTCTCACCCATGTGCGCACCTCCCGCCTGCGGTCAGGAGAAGCCTAGCACGCACTCCGGAACAGCCACGCCTTGCATCCTGCAGACACGTGCAGTAACCTTCCGGGCAACAGTCAACGTGGAGCTGATCAGATGAATCAGGAACAACGCGCAAACATCCGGGACAGGTACGCCGTCCTGAACACCGCTGTCGTCTGCGACGTCTTCGACGAGCTGGAGCAGGACGTCCCGGCCCTTGGCGTCGGCATAAGGCGCCAGACCGCTGAGCAGCAGCGCATCGCCGGCTGGGCTTACCCGATCGAAGGGCAGCTGAACGCCGCCAGAGGCCCGGACCGGCTGAAACTGGACATCGTCGACGCACTCGAGCCCGGGACGGTGCCCGTCTGGGCCGGCACGAACGCCAGCGGCATCTGCCTGTTCGGTGATCTGATCGCCGCCACGATGCAGAAACGGGGCTGCCATGGCGCGGTCGTCGATGGTGGTTTCCGTGACGTGGAGGAGATTTCCGCTACCGGCTTCCCGGTGTTCGCACGCTACGTCAGCCCGGTGCAGTCGATAGGCCGCTGGCGGGTCACCAGTCACGGCGAACCGGTTCAGCTCGACGGTGCGCTCGGCCGGCCCGTGACAGTCACCCGTGATGATTTCGTGCTCGGCGACGAAGACGGTGTCGTCGTCATCCCCGCGGCTCAGGTCGTGCCCATCCTGGAGCGGGCCGAGGCGATCGTGCGGCAGGAACGCGAGGCACGTGAGCTGAGCGCGAAAGGCATGACGGCTGCAGAGATGCTGGAGAAGTACGGCCATGTTTGAGGAGATCCCCGCCAACCCCAACCACGCCGCCTGGCGTGGCATCCACCCGATCGTCCCGACGGCGTTCCGGGCTGACGGCAGTTTCGACCCGGACAGCCAGCGCCGCCTCGTCGACTGGCTGCTGCAGGTCGGTGTGCAGGGCGTCGCGATCCTCGGCTTCCTGGGCGAGGCGCACAAGCTCACTGAGCAGGAGCGAAGCGAGGTCATCGAAACGGTCATCGACCAGGCTGCCGGCCGGCTGAAGGTGCTGGTCGGTGTACGGGCCCTCGGTACGGCAGGCGCCATCGCCCAGGCGAAAGAAGCACGCAGTCTCGGTGCCGACGCGGTGTTCGCAGCTCCACTGGGCGTGCAGAACGACGCTGCCCTGTTCACCTACTACCGGGAACTGGCGGAACAGTCCGGCATCCCGGTCCTGATCCACGACTTCCCTGAGAACTTCCGGACGATACTGTCGCCATCACTGATCATCAGGCTGGCGAACGAGGTGCCCGGCATCGTCGGCATAAAGCTCGAGGAGCCGCCGGTTCTGGTCAAGACGAGCGAAGTGCTGGCCGGTGCCCCGCAGCTGGCCGTGCTGGGTGGGCTGGGTGGCGTTTACTTCCTGGAAGAGCTGCAGCGCGGGGCGGTCGGGATCATGACCGGCTTCGCTTACCCGGAAGTGCTGCTGGAGGTCTGGCAGCGCTACACCTCAGGCGATGTCGACGGTGCCACCCGGCTGTTCGATCACTACACGCCGCTGCTCAGGTACGAGTTCCAGCCAGGAATCGGCCTTGCTTTCCGCAAGCACGTGTTCTGGAAGCGCGGCATCTTCGAAAGCGACCACATCCGGGCACCGGGCCGGGCACTCGATGACCGGTCCCGCTCGGAGCTGGAGCAGATCATCAGCCGGGTCGGCCTGGACCTGACGCCCGCCCTCGGCTGAACCGTCAGAGCAGGGACGTTTCGGGGTAAGGCTCAGCCGGCAGGCCCAGCAGGGCGGCGATGGTCGGTGCGCCCTGAGCTCCGTACTGGACAGTGCTGCGGGCGTTTCGGGGTTAACGTTATAGCCGAGAGGATGGATTGCGTCTGCATTGGATAGAACGAGCGGCGTGCTTCTGAAACTGCGTCGGTTTTTGCCGAGGCGTGATGATTACGACCTGAGCAAATGGCGGCAGGACCTGCTTGCCGGCCTGACAGTTGCCGTGGTTGCGTTGCCCCTGGCCCTGGCATTCGGTGTCACTTCCGGGGCCGGCGCGGTGGCCGGTCTGGTCACCGCGGTCGTCGCGGGTACCCTGGCGGCCGTCTTCGGCGGTTCCAACTTCCAGGTGAGCGGCCCGACGGGTGCGATGACGGTAGTGCTGCTGCCGATCATCGCCAGTTACGGCCTGTCGGCCCTGCCGGTACTCGGCCTGCTGGCGGGCCTGATGCTCCTCGTGCTGGCGTTCGCCGGCGTGGGCAGGTACATCAACTACATACCGTGGCCGGTCATATCCGGTTTCACCAACGGCATCGGCATAATCATCGGTTTGCAGCAGCTGCCGGCTCTGTTCGGTCTTGAATCAGTCGCCGGGCACCAGTTGATCCTGGGGGCCAGCTGGAACGCCCTGCAGGCGTTCAGCGCCAGCCCGCAGTGGCAGGCGCCCCTCCTGGCGGCCCTGTCGGTAGCGGTCATGCTCATCTGGGGTGCCCGCCGCAAACTGAAAGTCGTGCCACCCGGTATCGTCGCGATGACCACGGTGACACTCGTGTCGCTCCTGCCGGCGTTCGGGGACGTTCCGCGAATCGGTCTCATCCCGCAGTCACTCCCGGACCTGACCCTGCCACAGCTGTCAGGGCTGGATCTCACCGTACTCGTGCGCGCTGCATTCGCGGTCGCGGTGCTGGCCGCTCTCGAGAGCCTGCTGTCAGCCGTCGTCGCTGACAGCATGACGGTCGGTGAACGCCACGATCCCAACCGTGAACTGTTCGGTCAGGGCGTCGCCAACATAGCCACTTCGCTGGTGGGCGGCATCCCGGCCACCGCGGCCCTGGCACGCACCGCCGTGAACGTCCGCTCGGGCGCCCGGACCAGGCTGGCGGCCGTCATCCACGGTCTGGCGCTCTTCGCCATCGCCTGGTTCGGCGCGCCACTCGCAGCGCAGATCCCGCTGGCTGCCCTGGCAGGCATACTGCTGGTCGTCGCGTTCCGCATGATCGAACGGCGCGCTTTCAGGCTCATCCTGCGGTCCTCGACATCGGACACGGTCGTGCTGCTCCTGACGATGGTCGTCACCGTGCTGTTCGACCTGATCCTCGCCATCGAAGTCGGCCTGATCGCCGCCGGGGTGCTGTTCATCGTCCGTGTCAGCCGCACCTTCAGCATCGACATCGACAACGAGTACCGTGCCGGCGAGCACTTCCCGGTGCCGCGCCACGCGACCGACGAAGAAGCCATGACTACGGACCGGCTGCGGCGCGAAGAGTTCGTGGCGTACCGCATCGAGGGACCCATCTTCTTCGGTGCGGCCAACCGCTTCTTCGAAAGGCTGCTCCAGCTGGACCGTGGTGTGAAGGTCGTACTGCTGCGCCTGGGGCGGGTCCCGGTCATGGACGCCACGGGCGCTTCCGCGCTGGACGAGCTGCTCGACCACCTCGAACGCCGTCACGTCACCGTGCTGCTGGCAGACCTGCAACCGCAGCCGCGCCAGCTGCTGGAACGCATCGGCGTGATCGACCGGCTCAACCGGACGAGGCAGCAGGTGTTCGCAACGACAGCCGCTGCCATCGAAGCTGTCGAAGCCGGTGACTTCACGCCGGTCGCCTCAGACTGAGCCTGTCCCGGCCGCATTGGTGGCATCATGGGGTCATGTACAGTTCTTTGCTGTGGTGCGCGTGGTGAGCGACGCGGTTGAAGTCCGCTTCTCACCCGAGCGCCGCCGTTTCGAAGGCAGCATCCCCGGTTCCAACGACCTTGCGATTCTCGACGTGCGTGCTGAAGGCGACGTCTGGAAGCTGATTCATACCGAGGTGCCGGCGGAGTCCGGCGGTCGTGGCATCGGTGGCGAGCTGGTACGCCAGGCGCTCGAGCACGTCCGGGAGATCGGTGTGCAGGTCAGTCCGCTCTGTCCGTTCACCGCCGCCTGGATCGCCCGCCACCCGGAGTACGCGGACCTGGTTCACGAGGATTCACTGCACCTGCTGCGGCGCTGAGCTGTCAGCCCGGGCGGCGTACCTTCGCTGCTAAGGTGTCAGAATCAACGGGTGATCGACAGGCTTGTCACGGCATGGGGCGCTGAGGTCGCCGGCCGGCAGTTCATGCCGGCGGCACCCGGTGAGGCCGTGCCCGTGCCCGCGGGCCTGCACCCGGAGCTGCGTGCTGCACTTGCGGAACGCGGTATCAGCACCCTGCACCGGCATCAGCGTGACGCTGTGGCAGCCGGCTTCCGCGGCGAGGACGTGCTGCTTACCACCGGCACCTCGAGCGGCAAGAGCCTGGTGTTCCAGCTGCTGGCGCTGAGCGTGCAGCTGGCCCGTCCCGAAGCAACTGCACTCGTGCTGTACCCGACCAAGGCGCTGGCGCATGACCAGGTGCGGGAGTTCGCCGCGCTCAGCAGCCGGGCCGGCCTGGCGCCCGGTTCGGCAGCCGGTTACGACGGTGACACACCTGCCGGCCAGCGGGCTGCCATCCGCAGCGGAGTGCGGACGCTCATCACCAACCCGGACATGCTCAACGCAGGCATCCTGCCGCATCACACGCTGTGGCAGCGGTTCCTGCGCGGTCTGTCGCTGATCGTGATCGACGAGATCCACTACTACCGTGGGGTGTTCGGCAGTCACCTGGCCGGCGTGCTGCGCAGGCTGCAGCGGCTGGCCCGCCACTACGGCGCCGAGCCGCAGTTCGTCATGACCAGCGCCACCCTCGGCAACCCCGTTGAACATGCCACACGGCTGACGGGCACTGTGCCGCGGCTGTTCGACCGGGACACGGCACCGCATGCCGCCCGCGAGTGGCTGCTCGTGCAGCCGCCACTGGTCGATCCCGACCTCGGTCTGCGCCGGCCTGCCCTGCAGGAGGCGCTGGGCATCACGGAACGTCTGGTCGCAGCAGGGCAGCAGGTGCTGCTGTTCGGCGGTACGCGTCAGGCTGTTGAGGAGGCGGTGCTGGGACTGCGTGGCAAGGTGCCGGGCGTGCGGTCGTACCGCAGCGGACTTCTGCCGGCGGAGCGGCGTCAGATCGAGAAGGAGCTGCGCGAAGGGACGGCCCGGGCTGTCGTGTCGACGAACGCGCTGGAGCTCGGCATCGACATCGGAACCGTCGATGCGGTCGTCATGGCCGGTTACCCGGGCTCGGCCGCGGCGTTCCGGCAGCAGGGTGGCCGGGCCGGCCGCAGGGAACGTGACGGCACCGTCATCCTGGTGCTCGGCAACGGTCCGCTCGACCAGTACCTGGCCCGCCATCCGCAGCACCTGTTCGGTGCAGCCGCTGAACGGGCCCTCTGCGATCCTGATCACCTGCTGGTCGCCCTTGACCATCTGCGCTGCGCGGCTTTCGAGCTGCCGGTCGCTGACGGTGAGGCTTTCGGCGGTCTGGACCCCACTGCGGTGTCGCTGCTGCTCGGTCAGCTGGCGGAGGAGGGTCAGGTGCATCAGGCCGAAGGGCGCAGCTGGTGGCTCGGCCAGGACTACCCGGCCAGGCAGGTGAACCTGCGTTCGGCCAGTGCGGACACGGTCGCGCTGGTCAGCGGGGGTCAGCCGATCGGGACGGTCGACGCTGACAGTGCTCGCTGGCTCGTGCATGACGGGGCTGTTTACCTGCACGACGGCCAGCCGTTCCTCGTCAGCCGGCTGGATATGACTGAGAAGACCGCACTGCTGGAGCCTGCCGACGACCGGTTCCTGACCCGGGCCAGCCGGGAGACGCGGATCGAACCTGCGGACGGACCGCTGCCCCTCCAGCCGGTGCCTGGTGGCCGGAAGTTCACTGGTGACGTTGTCGTCACCGACACCGTGACCGGTTACCGGCGGGTGCTGCGCCAGACGTTCGAGACGATCGGCCGCTTTCCGCTTGAGCCGCTCACCTCGAGCCTGTTCACCTCGGCCTGCGGCTTCAGCCCGGACGAACGCGTGGTTGAACTGCTGCGCAGCCGGGGCGTCTGGGGCAACGACAGCAACGATTACGGACCGGACTGGCCCCGCCTGCGCCGCCGCATCACCGAGCGTGACGGTCAGCGCTGTCAGGTATGCAGCACCTCCAGCAGCAGCGGCGTGATACTGCACGTCCACCACAAGGTGCCGTTCCGGGCGTTCACCAGTGCCGAACAGGCCAACCGGCCTGAGAACCTGATCACCCTGTGCCCGTCCTGTCACCAGCGGGCCGAGCAGGCGGTCAGGATCCGCAGCGGCCTGTCCGCCGTTGCCTACGCACTGCGGTCGCTGGCGCCGCTCCTGGTCATGTGCGACGGGCGCGACCTGGGCGTGCACGCAGACCCCGCCAGTCCGCTCGCTGCAGGCGGACCGGCCGTGATCATCTATGAGACCGTGCCCGGCGGCATCGGGCTGGCTGCCGAGCTGTCGGACCGGCATGGTGAGCTGCTGCTGGCGGCGCGGGAGCTGATCAGCGGCTGCGGCTGTCCGGACGGCTGCCCCAGCTGCGTCGGTCCGGCCGGGGAAGAAGGTCACGCGGGCCGCGAAGAAGCACTGGCCCTGCTGGAGCAGCTGACGTGAGCGACCTGCTGCGGCGGCTGAAGGCGATGCGGGGCGGCGTCGTTCCGGACCGCGTAACTCCGGCCGGAACGGGTGACCGCGAGCTGACAGACAGCGCCGAAGCGTTGCAGGCCCGGCTGGTCGAAGCTGACGGTGGCGTCCACATGGTCCGTGAGGTCAGACTGCCTGGTGAAGCACGGCACGGCCATGCCCCGCTCGGCGGTGCCGGGCTCCATCCGCTGCTTCTGCCGCGACTGAAGGGCGGACACGTTCTGTACGTGGATACCGAAACGACCGGGCTGAGTGGCGGTACGGGCACCCTGGCGTTCCTGATCGGCGTGGGCCGGCACGACAGTGACGGTTTCGCGGTCAGGCAGCTGCTGCTGCCGGGGCCGGAGCACGAGCGGGCTCAGCTCCACGCGTTCCGTGAGCTGGCCGAAGGTGCCGGTGCGGTCGTCACCTACAACGGGGGCAGCTTCGACCTGCCGCTGCTGCGCAACCGCTTCGCCATGCATGGCCTGAGCGACCCGCTGGCCGGCGTGCCACACCTGGACCTGCTGACGCTGGCCCGGCGCCTGTGGCGCTCCACTCTGCCTGACTGCACACTCGGTACGGTCGAACGGAGCATCCTGGGAGCCCGGCGCGGCCTGGAAGACGTACCCGGCATGGAAGTGCCGGCCCGCTACCTCGCCTGGCTGCGCAGCCGTGACCCGTGGCAGCTGAGCGGGGTCCTGTCACACAACAGCGATGACATCGTGGCGCTCACGGCGCTGCGCCAGCACATCGAGCTGCTGCTGAAAGATCCGCAGCGGGGCAGCCCGGCTGAACAGCACGGCATCGGCCTGTGGCTGGACCGGGCGGGCGAGGCTGCAGCTGCCCTCGAGCGTCTGCTCGCAGCCGCTGCTGCTGAACCGCAGGCGGCCTGGCATGCCTCGCTGCTGCTGAAGCGTCAGGGCCGGCTTGCGGAGGCGGCCGGGCTGTGGGCTGAACTGGGCAGGACGGGCCGCAGTGCTGCCTGGGTCGAACTGGCCAAGCTGCAGGAGCACCGGCAGGGTGACCTGCGGGCTGCGCTGGCCTCGGTCGAGGCTGCCCTGGCCTGCAGTGACGCGGACGTGCAGGCGCTGGCGCACCGGCGCGAACGGCTGCTGCGGCGGCTCAGTCCTGGTCCTGCTGCTCCAGCTGACGGCCCCGGTTCCTGAACTCGCTCCTGAACTCTGCCGCCAGGTCTTCGGCAGCTGGCGCCTGGCCCCGGGCCTTCTCCAGCGACTTGCGCAGCGCCCGGATGTACGAGTTGCCGAGTGCAGCCGTAAGGGCAGAAGCAGTCGTGGCTGCGATGACCCCGCCGGCCGCGCTGCCCAGTCCGGGTACGAACTTCATGAGGCCTGCTGCAAGCGACCGTGCCGCCCAGCCGGTGCCGGCGATGCCCAGGGCGCTGGACACGACCGTCTGCAGGTACGTCTGTGAGAAAGACAGCCCGAACACGGCGTTGATGCCAGCCAGCATGCCCAGCTGCACCGGGGCCAGGGTGAACAGGTTGGCCAGCGGCAGTGGCACCGCCGCAGCGGCGGCCGCGCTGGCTGCGGCTGCTTTGACCACGGTCCGGGCGCGGCTGACCTTCAGTTCGAGCGAGACTTTCTGCGCGGCAGCGAGGGCGTTGCGGCTTGCCTCCGGGATGATGTCCATGGTCGCTTCGATCAGTTCAGTAAGCCCGAACGGTTGCAGTACGTGCCCGTCGTCCAGCTCCTCGCTCAAGGCCCGGACGCGCCTGACCGCCCAGGCGTGCGGCACCAGCTCCTTAACGACATCGCTGAAACCCTGATCGGAACGTGCCTTCGTTATGACGACCAGCACCGGTACTCCGGTCGCATGGAGCAACCGGGCCAGCTCGGTCTCGGCTTCCTGCACCCGGCGACTGTCCTCACTGATGCAGAGCCAGCAGGCGTGGATGTGCTGTTTCTCGTCGACGCCGCGGCGGCTGGTGATGAGTTGCTGCAGCTCCTCGAGTGTCTCCTGGTAACGGGCTGTCTCCAGGCCGCGCGTATCGAACAGGGTCAGGGGGAAGCCGGGCCGCGCGTACTCACGGGTGCCCATGGTCACGGGCCGGCCCTGGCCGGTCAGGGCCAGTTCACTGCCGAAAACGGCGTTGACCAGCGTGCTCTTGCCCACGCCGGTGATGCCAGCCAGCAGCAGGTTGAACTGGCCGCGCAGGTTCTCGGCCTGTTTCATTGAGTCGCTGACGAGTTTTCCCAGGTCTGCTGTCATCGGGCTGGCAGGATACCGTCCCGGCCGGCTGAGTGGCGTCGTACGAAAGTAGCAGGTGCCGCTGACGGTCGTGCCCTACAATTGGGTGATTCCGGACGCAGTCAGACAGTGAACCGAGATCAACTCTGGAGGTTGAGTTTTGAAAATGTACAAGACCCTTGCGGGGGTAGTCGCCATCGCGCTTGTTGCACTTATCGTCGTGTTCGGCAGCATCTACACCGTGGACGAAGGTAACCGGGGTGTCATTCTGCGCATGGGAGCCGTCTCGGGCATCGCGCAGCCTGGCCTGGGCTTCAAGATCCCGCTGATCGACCGGGTCGTGCCGATTACCGTGCAGACCAACTCGGTCGTGTACCGCGACATGGAAGCCTACAGCCGTGACCAGCAGCTGGCCACGATCGACGTGTCGGTAACCTACCGCATCGTGCCCTCTGAGGTCGGCGATGTTTACGCCCAGTACGGCAGCGCCGAAGGCCTGGTCAACCGTCTTATCGACCGTCGCGTAAACGAGCTGGCCAAGACCATCTTCGGTCAGTTCAACGCATCCGAAGCGATCCAGGAACGTGGCCGCCTGAACATGGGCGTGACCGAAGCGATCATGTCGGCCCTGACAGGTCCGATCATCGTCGAGTCCGTCCAGGTCGAATCCGTTGCTTTCAGCGAGATCTACGAGCAGTCGATCGAAGCCCGGATGCTGGCCGAGGTCGAGGTGCAGAAGCGCACCCAGGAACTCGATCAGCAGCGCGTGCAGGCGCAGATAACCGTCACCCAGGCGCAGGCCGAGGCTGATGCCAGACTGGCTGCTGCAGAGGCGAACGCCCAGGCCATCCGCCTGGCCGGCGAGGCCGAAGCCGACGCGATCCGGGCCCGTGGTGAAGCACTGCGTGACAACCCCGACCTGGTGGCGCTGGTCACCGCGGAGAACTGGGACGGCCGTCTGCCGTACACGATGGTGCCGGGTGGAGCAGTTCCGTTCCTGGACCTGGGCAGCCAGACTCCCTGACCTGAACTCAGTCGGTGCGCAGGACGTCGTCCTCGCTTCGCAGACGCGCGCTGCCCCTCTGGGCGGCGCGCATCACCCAGATGGATACCTCGTACAGGACGATCAACGGGATGGCTACCAGCGCCAGGTTGACCGGGTCGACCGTTGGTGTGATGGCTGCGGCCAGTACGACCGCTCCGACGATGGAGTGACGGCGGTACTCAGCAAGTGTCTGCCAGCGCAGCACGCCGATCTTGCCCAGCAGGAAGGCCAGCACCGGCATCTCGAAGATCAGTCCGAACACCGCCATGAGCGTCAGGATGGTCGAGATGAAACTGGCGGTGCTGAGCAGCATCGTCGCTTCGTCGCCCAGGAAACCCATGATTATGGGCAGGGAGAACGGCAGCACTACGAAGCGGGCGAAGAGCACGCCGGCGGCGAACGCCAGGGCGGTGAGCAGGATGAACGGTACGGCCCAGCGGCGCTCGGTGGGGTAGAGGCCGGGGGCGACGAAGCCCCAGATCTGCCCGCCGATCACCGGAGACGCCAGCACCACCCCGAAGAACGCAGCGATGTAGATGCTGACCGTCAGGGGCTCCATGACGTGGAACGTATGCAGCGTCAGGCCCGGGGGCAGCGGCGCTTTGAGCCACTCGAGCAGCTCGAAACGCAGTGCGAACATCACGCTGGCACCGACCACCCACGCTCCGAGCGCGATGAGGATACGCGTACGAAGTTCAGCCAGATGCTCGATCAGCGTCACTGAAACAGCGTCGTCAGTTACTCAGGCCTGGTCTTTGCCTGCATCGGTCCGGGACTGGCTGGCGCTGCTGTTGCCAACGCCTTCCAGGTCGTCCTGCACGTCCTTGACGCCCTTGCGGAACTCCCTGATCGCCTGGCCGATCCCCTTGGCCATGTCCGGCAGGCGCCGGGCACCGAACAGGAGCAGCACGATCAGCAGGATGATCAGCAGTTCCCAGATTCCAAACGGTCCAACTCGCATTGCTAAGTGCCTCCAGACGGGCGCGTGATATCAGGGGTATTCCTGATGTGGGGACATTGTAGCGCGTGCGGGCGGTGTCAACCGTGCGCAGCGGCTGGCGTCAGCGTGAAATCGTGTCGGCAAGCCCGGAGTAGGCGTGCTCGTCGTGCCAGGGTCGGCCTTCGCGGAAACGCGCGGCGCTGAACGGGCTCAGGTCCACCGAGCCGGGCTGGCCGTCCAGTATCCACTCGCTGAGGCAGAGGCCCGTGGCGGGCGCGGTCTTGAACGAGGTGCCGCTGTCGCCGCTCACCAGGAACAGGCCCGGGTACTCGTCCAGCCGGTCGATGACCGGGTGGGAGTCTGCGCTGCGCATGATCAGGCCCGTCCAGCCACCGCGCATCACACCGTGTTTCATGCGGGGCATGCGGTAGACCAGCCGTTGCCGGCACATCTCCACGTACTCCTGGCTGGGCAGCTCCGGGTGTGCCGCGGGGTCGATGCCGCTGATGGCGCCCAGCTCAGTGCCGATGAGCGTCGCGTTGTCGCCATACGGCCGGAGCCAGCTGTTGGTGACGTGATCGATGTAGACCGGGTGATGCCGGCTGCGGCCGGGCGCCCAGCTGAAGATCGAAACGCTGGTGGCGGTCGGGACGAGCCCGAAGTCACTGACGCCCAGTGGAGTGAGCAGCTGCAATGCGCGGGCACCTGCGATAAGTACGACTGTGCCGGTGTGGATCACGCCCTGCTCCGTACGTACGCCGGTGACGCGGTCGCCTTCCGTCAGTATCTCAAGGGCCGGACTGTTCAGCCGGATCTCCGCCCCGTGCCGCTCAGCTGCAGCTGCAAAGGCGAAGGTGGTCGCCTGCGGATCAGCGAAGCCGGCATCGGGTTCCCAGGCGATGCCACCAACGTCGCTCAGTGTCAGCTCGGGATCGATCTCCAGCGCCTCGGCGTGACTGATGATGCTGGTGTTGACGCCGCAGCTGACCTGCATCCGTACGTTCTGCTCCAGCTCATGGCGGTGGGACTCCGGGGTCAGGATGAGGGCTCCCACCTGCCGGAAGCCACAGTCGCCACCGACCTCGTCAGCCCAGTTGCTGAACGTGTTCAGGCTGAGCCGGGCGAGCTCTGTCTCCGGCCGGTTGGCGTAGTGGCAGCGTACGAGGGCGCCACTCTTGCCGGTGGCACCACTGGCCAGGCTCGCGCGTTCGAGCAGGATGATCCGGCCGGCGCCGCGGCGGGCCAGGTGGAACGCGGTGGACGCGCCGTTGACGCCACCTCCGATGATGACGATATCCGCAGTCTCTGTCATTTCAGGGAAGCTTACTCCGCGGGCGGTTCCAGCCTGCGGGGTTGCAGCGAACTGTGGTGAACAGCCTGTCCTGCTACGCTCTGTGCATGGAAAAGACCGTCAGACTGCTCAGTGGCCCGCTGATGCCGCGCATCGGCCTCGGCACTTACCCGATGGACGATGCGACGAGTGAGGTCATCGTCGCCCGCGCCCTCGAACTCGGTTACCGGTCCGTGGATACGGCCGAGAACTACCGTAACGAGGCGGGCGTCGGCCGCGGCCTGCGGGCCAGCGGCATCGACCGCTCCGAGGTGTTCGTAACGACCAAGTTCAACGCCGAGTGGCACGGTGAGGACCTGGTCGCTCAGGCGGCCGCGCAGAGCCTGAAACTGCTGGGACTCGATTACCTGGACCTGCTGCTCATCCACTGGCCCAACCCGGCGCAGGACCGGTACGTGGATGCGTGGAAGGGGCTCATCAAGCTGCGTGAGCAGGGCCTGGTGCGCAGCATCGGTGTGTCCAACTTCAAGGTCAGCCACCTGCAGCGCCTGCTCGATGAGACCGGTGTGGCGCCGGACGTCAACCAGATCCAGCTGAACCCGTTCATCCAGCGGCCTGATCAGACGGAGTTCGGCCGGCAGCACGGCATCGTAAGCGTCGCCTGGTCGCCGATCGGCAAGAAGACGGACCTGCTCAGTCAGCCGGCCATCGTGTCTGTTGCCGAGTCCGTGGGCCGTACACCGGCTCAGGTCGTGCTGCGCTGGCACCTGCAGAAAGGTCACCTGGCGATACCGAAAACTTCCAACCCAGAGAGGCTGGCCGAGAACCTCGATGTCTACAGCTTCGAGCTGAGTGCCGCTCAGATGGCTGAGATCGATGCGCTGGACAACGGGGGCCAGGACGCGGCTGATTCGGACACGTTCGGGCACTAGAGATCAGAAGCACGGTATCGGGGCGGCTCTGCAGGCGGGAGTCGCCCCGATGTCATTGTTCGTACCGACAGACGTATCTACCCGTTGCCTTCTCAGGTCCGCCGATGAAATGATGCGACCCTGCGCACCGCCATCGGGGTGGGGATGCGCAGCTGGCCATAGCTGACCTGGCCGGCTGTACAGCTACGGGAATGGGGTTCTGTCGTGATTCGATCACTGTCCAGCGGGCGTCTGCCCGGTCTGTTTGTCATTCTGGTTCTTCTTGCTGCCTGCGGAGGCAGGCCGGTTTCACCTGGTTCGTTCGACATCGTCCAGGTGGCTGCGGTCTGTCATGACGATGTCCTGGCCGGCCTGCAGGTGGAATGGTCCTCGTCAGCCGGTGCAGACAGTTTCGAGCTGCTGCGGGACGGCGCGGTCGTTGCCAGACTGACACAGGCTGACACCCGGGCTGTCGACGAGTTCGCTGGCGCAGTGCCGGCTGAGGTTGTCTACGAGGTGGTTGCGATCGGCCGCGGCGGACGGACGGTCACAGATCAGGTGCGAATCGAGACTGGCCAGCTGACCTGTGGTGACGTGATCGTTCCCGAGCCGGACCCTGAGCCCGGCGAGCCCGAGCCCGGTGAACCAGATCCGGCTGACCCGCTGGGTGCCCTGACCGCCGCGCAGGTGTGCCACTCCGGTGCACCAGCAATCCGGCTCAGCTGGTCAGCCGTGCCGGGTGCTACGAACTACCGGGTACTGCGGGACGGTGCTGAGCTGAGCCAGTTGACCCGGACCAGCTACCTCGATGACTCGGTGACAGTCGATCTGGAGTACGAATACACCGTCAGCGTCACTGGCAGTTTCGGAGAGTCGGTCAGTCCGGCTCTGCTGGTCACCGTGGCCGATGCCTGCATCGCTACGACCGGCACTGTCATCGCCTCGTACGACCGCACCAACCTGGCCATCGACACTGATGGCTACGTGTGGGCCTGGGGTGCGAACGAGGCGGGGCTGCTCGGCACCGGCAACACTAACGAGAGCACCGTACCTGTCCGGGTGGCCGTCATCAGCGATGTTGTCTCGGTGGCAATCGGCTACGACTTCGCGCTCGCGTTGAACAGTTCCGGTCAGGTGTGGTCCTGGGGCAGCAACTGGGACGGAGAGCTGGGCCAGCCTGGCATCAGCGAACAGTACGTGCCGCTGGCCGTGGCCGGCCTGAACGATGTGGTGAGCATCGCAGCCGGTGACGGGCACGCCCTTGCGTTAACCAGTGATGGGTCGGTATGGACCTGGGGCAGGAACGGTTCAGGGCAACTGGGTCAGGGCGACGGCATTCCAGGCTCCAGTGTTCCGCTCCGTATCGAGGGCCTCTCGAACGTCGTGGCCGTCTCAGCGGGCAGCAGCAGCTCCTTCGCGATTCATTCAGACGGAACTGTATCCGCCTGGGGCAGGAACTCATCCGGTCAACTCGGGCTGGGAGACAGCGCTGCCAGTCTCGAACCGCGGGTTGTGGCGGACCTGGCATCCGTGAAGGACGTCAGTTCCGGCTCGTCGCACACGTTGTTCCTGCTCGACGATGGCAGTGTGCTTGGTGCCGGCACCGGTTACCTGCTCGGTCTGTCTGGCAGTACTCAGACGCCGGTAGCGCTGCCACTTCAGGGACCGGCCAGCAGCGTCTACGCAAGTGAAGCACTGTCTTTTGCGGTCCTGGATACCGGCGAGCTGCATGCCTGGGGCGACAACTACTCGTTCGCGCTGCCTTGGGCTGAGCGTGATGACCTGGAACCAGCGCCTGTTCCTGGCATCAGTGGCGCAGTCGCCGTGACGGCGGGACTTTCACACGTCGTCGTGCTGGACCGGAACGGCGCCGTGTACGGCTGGGGCCTCAACGACTACTATCAGCTGGTACCCACCAGCCAGCGCGTGCACTTTGACTTCGTACCGGTCGACTACAACGGCCTCATCCAGGACATTTCGATGGGTGATCGCCACGGACTGCTCATCGATACGGACGGAGCCGTCTGGTCCTGGGGTGACAACCTGTGGGGTCAGCTGGGTACCGGCGCAGCGTTCAGCCAGTCGACACCTGTCCGGATCGAGGGACTGAGTGACGTCACACAGGTCTCGGCCGGCTTTCAGTTCTCACTCGCCGTTGATGATCAGGGTCGGGCGTGGGCCTGGGGACTCAACTCCCGCGATCAGCTGGGAACTGGAAGTCCTGCACCTGAACGCACACCGGTGCAGATCGGTGGGCTGGCGGACGTGACCATGGTTTCGGCAGGCAGTGATTATGGGCTGGCGCTGGATTCCAGCGGTCGCGTCTGGTCCTGGGGTGCCAACGGAACCGGCCAGCTGGGCCTGGGTCTGGACGACTACGCCAGGCAGGCAGTGCCACTGCAGGTCGACCTGCAGGGTGAGGCTGCAGTCGCCGTTTCGGCTGGCTACAACCACTCACTGATCACGATGGCAGACGGCAGTGTACGGGCCTTCGGCGCCAACAGCAACGGGCAGCTGGGAACGGGCGGCAGCGCAGCGAGCCGCGTTCCCGTGACACCGGCCGTCACGGACGTGGCCCAGGCGTTCGCGGGCGATGGGGCCTCGTTCGTGATCCATCACGACGGCACCATGAGTGTCTGGGGTGCCAACCGGCGCCTGGGAGCAGGAACCGGCACCGGCAACCAGTACACACCTGTTCCGCTGACCGGCATCAGTGACGTGCAGAGCCTGAGCACGAGCCGGGACCATACCCTGGCGATCACCGGATCGGGTGCGCTATACACGTGGGGCCGCAACTACTCGGGACAGATGGGCCTGCCCTACCCGGCCACGTCAGGCTTCTCCACGCCCCAGCAACTGGGCGCCAGTGGCTACAGCCTGGCGGTCACGAGTGACGACAGCAGCCTGATCGTCCGGGACGGTCAGCTGCTGGGTGCCGGCAGCGACCGTTACGGTCAGCTGGGTCAGGGCCGGCTCTACCGGATCTCGGAGCCCACGCAGCTGGACGGTTCACCGCTGCCGGTGCTGCAGACGCCGTAAGGTCGCTGCTGGCGCGTACTTCAGCTGTCGAGCAACTGTTGTACGCGCTCACGTACTTCCGCGGCTGCTGCCACATCCAGGAAACCCAGTCGCAGGCGCCGATCCAGTACGTCTGCAGCCGTGACGGCGTACTCGTGGTCACGGGCATACGGGACCTCAGCCTCCAGGTACGGATGCCGGGGATGCAGCCTGACCAGGAGGCCAGCCTGTCTGCCCTTTTCCAGGACCACCGCAGCCTCACCCCCGTAAGCGTGGGCCAGATGCAGCGCCACATCCGGTTCCAGCCCGAACTCTTTCTGCAGGCTGTCCGCCAGTCCGGGCGTGAAGCCGGCCGCGCCTGTAAGGGGCAACTGCTCAGTACGGCTGGGCCCGTCTGGCTGCAGCCCCGCTGACCTGATCGCAGTATCCACCGCATCGGCAGCCATGTGCCGGTAAGTGGTCCACTTGCCGCCAGTCACAGTTACCAGACCGCTGTCAGCCACCTCTATGTGATGGTCCCGCGTGATGCCTGCAGTGCCCACGGTCTTCTGTGGCTTCACCAGTGGCCTGAACCCTGTCCATGCTGCCAGAACGTCGGCCTGACTGAAGCGCCTGTCCAGGTATCTGCCCAGATAGTCCAGGAGATAGTCGATGTCGGACTGGGGTGCAGCCGGGTCGGCCTGGACTTCTGCCGGGTCATCGGTAGTTCCGACCAGCGTGTGACCGTGCCAGGGCAGCAGGAACAGGACGCGCCCGTCGTCGGTCTTGGGGATGAGCATGCCGTTGTCGCCAGCCAGCAGATCGCCCGCCAGGACGATGTGGGTGCCGGACGAGACGGTGAGCAGCTCAGCTGCCTGCGGGTCGTCCAGCCTGCGGACGCCGTCAGCGAACGGCCCCGTGGCGTTGATCACGGTGCGCGTCCGGACGGTGTTGCTGGCGCCGCTGACTGAATCCGTGAACACCGCTCCGCGGACCCGGCCATCTTCGTGCACGAGCGACGTGACCCCCGCGTGGTTCAGCAGCACGGCACCCAGGTCCTGCGCGCTGCGCAGTATCGCTACGTTCATGCGGCTGTCGTCGAACTGGCCGTCGAAGTACATGACGGAACCTTTGAGCCCGTCTGCCTTCAGGTGCGGCAGGCGCCGCAGCGTTTCAGCCCGGCTGAGCACGCGGCTCGCGCCGATCCGGTAGCGGCTGCCGGAGAACAGGTCGTAAGCCTTGAGCCCGATGCCGTAGTAAGGCAGCCCCAGCCAGCTGTACACGGGGGTGACGAGCGGGATGGAGCGGGCCAGATGCGGTGCGAGCCGCAGCAGCGTGTGCCGCTCGTGCAGACCGTCGCGCACCAGGCGGAACTGGGACATGTCCAGCTTCTTGACGGCGATCTCCAGGTAACGCACCCCGCCGTGCAGCAGTTTCGTGCTGCGGCTGCTGGTGCCTTCGGAGAAATCGGCGCGTTCCAGCAGCGCGACGCTCAGGCCGCGGCTGGCAGCGTCGAGGGCGATGCCGGCGCCGGTCGCCCCTCCGCCGATGACCAGGATGTCGAACTCAGCAGCGCTGAGCTTCTGAAGCGTACTAGCGCGCCACATCGGCTTCCCTCACCAGGCGCAGAGCCGTGCTCTCATCGATGATCAGCGTGTTCATGAACCTGCCGCGCAACGCACCACGGATCCCCTCCAGTTTCCCGGCTCCGGCCACGACGCAGATGCTGTACGGGTGGCTCACCAGACTGCCCAGGTCGGGCCCTGTCGACCGCCGGTTCAGGTCGATGTCATCAAAACTGCCGTCAGAACGGAAGAACACCGTCGCGATGTCGCCCACCACGCCGTCGGCCCGCAGCTGCGTAAGTTCCGCGTCTTCGACGTAGCCAGCCCGGTAGATGTAGGAGTTGGCATCGGGCGTGCCGATGCTGAACAGGACGATGTCAGCCCGCGACGCCAGGTCACGGACCCGTCGGATCACCCGTTCCCGGTACATAGCCTCCTTCGTGAACGGGTCGTCGAAGTAGGCGGGGATGGGGAGCAGATGGCCGTTGCCACGGTAGTTGTGGGCGAACTGCGAGATGATGCGTGCCGCATCGGTAACGCCGTGGCCCCCGTTGTTGTTGCCACTGCCCGTCAGCTGCACGACGTTGATGCCGGGCTGAGGTTTGGGCGTCAGGCTGTCGGCGATGCCGGCGATGGTGGCGCCCCAGGCGATGGCGATCGTGGTGCTGGCCCCCACCAGGTTGTTCAGGTAGCGGGCCGAGAAGGCCGTGACGGCAGCGAGCTGTTCGCTGGCGCTGGCGTCAGGCTGGCACGGCACGACCTTGACGTCGCGGATCGAGTAGAGCTCTTCGAGCTCGCGCTCCAGGCCCAGCTGCATGACCGAGTGGTCGAGGATGCGTATCTCGACCAGGCCGTTGTTGCGGGCCCAGTTGAGCAGGCGTGACACGGTCGGCCGGGCGATACCCAGCTGCCGGGCTATCTCAGTCGTGGTCAGGTCGAGGTGGTAGTACATGCGGGCGACCTTCAGGGCTTCCTCGAAGTTGCCCTGGGCCGCGCGATCCGCCTGTTCGGCCGCCGGGTTCACCGGGCCAGCACTCCGTGTTCCAGCAGGCGTTGCAGCTCCGCCATGCCGCTGACCGTTACGTCAGGCTGCAACTCGCTGGCCCGGAGCTCAGCGGGGCCGGTCACTCCGGTCATGGTCAGCACCCCGGTGAAACCGGCGTCGCGGGCCATCAGGATGTCCGTGGTCAGCCGGTCACCGACGAAGGCGATCGCTTCCGGAGGCAGTTCCAGGCGGCGGCTGATCTCGGCGATCATGCCCTGGTGCGGCTTGCCCAGCACTTCGGGCCGCCGCCCGGTCGCAGCGGCGAACAGCTCGATGAACGAGCCCGTGTCAGGCAGGAACCCGTCCGGCACCGGGCAGGTGACGTCCGGATGGGTGGCCAGGTACGGCAGGCCCGCGGCGATGTGGCGGGTGGCCAGGCTCAGCTTGCGGAAGTCGAGCGTCATGTCGAAGGTGAGCAGTACCGCGTCCGGTTCGTTTTCTTCATGAACGAGGCCGGCGTCAGCGTAGTCCAGCCGGACCTCGTCCGTGGCCAGCAGGTACGGGCGGTTCAGGCCGCTCTCCCGCAGGTGCCGGCGGGCGACGTCGTTGGAGGTGAGTACCTGCGCGGGGTCGGGGTGCAGGCCCAGGCCGGACAGTTTCTGCAGGTAGGCTGCGCTGCTGGTGGAGGAGTTGTTGGTCACGAACAGGTGCGGCACCTGACGGCTGCGCAGGGCGGCCAGCAGTTCGAGCGCACCAGGCAGGGGGGTGCCACCCAGGTAGACGGTTCCGTCGAGGTCGAATGCCAGGGCCCGGACGCCTGCCGTGCGTTCAGAGCTGACCAGCTGCTGCTCCATCAATCCTCCTCAGACCTGCTGCGCCAGCATGTTTTATTCGCCTTGCACGGACGTCAGCAGTAGTTGAACAAGTGTATCAGCAATCTAGCAAACGCCGATGGGAGCGTCAACACGGCCAGAATCTGACTGTTTCCTGGCAGTTGACACCGGTAAAGGGCCGGTGATAGCTTTGAGCCACCAAACTGACCAGTGTCCTGACCGCTGCTTCGCGCCGGTATGACATTCCGCGTGCCAGCGGCTGACAAAGCTATGACATGGCAGTTGAGGGACAAAGGAGGCTTTGCATGAGTGCTGTAAGAGAACCCCGTTTCTGGAGGCTGCTGGCACTGGCTTCGGCCATCACCCTGGCACTGGCACCGAACGCCCTGGCCCAGGACGGATGCGCCAGCCGCGGGCAGCTCGACGCCATGTACTGCGATGCCGACGGCGACCTGGTCGCCGACGCGCCCACCGATCCCGCCCAGTTCGTCAACCCTGACACGCTCTTCTTTGCCTACACCCCGGTAGAGGACCCCGCCATCTACGAGGACATCTGGGACCCGTTCCTGGAGCACCTGAGCAACGTGACCGGCAAACAGATCCGCTTCTTCGCCGTGCAGTCCAACAGCGCCCAGGTCGAAGCGATGCGCTCCGGCCGCCTGCACATCGCCGGTTTCTCCACCGGTCCGACACCGTTCGCAGTCAACCTGGCCGGTGCCGTACCGTTCGCCATCATGGGTAACGACGAAGGCAACTTCGGTTACACCCTGCAGGTGTACGTGCAGGCCGATAGCCCGTACCAGGAACTCGCCGACCTGAAAGGCGCGCGTGTTGCCCACACCTCGCCGACCTCCAACTCAGGTCACCAGGCGCCGGAAGCACTGTTCCCCGACGAAGGCCTGATCCCCGGTACCGACTACGAGATCCTCTTCAGCGGCAGCCACGACAACTCGCTGCTCGGGGTTGTCGCCGGTGACTACGACGCTGCTCCGGTGGCTTCTGAGGTCGTCGAGCGCATGGCCGCCCGCGGTCTGTACGACCCCGAGGAGGTCCGTATCATCTATGAAACCAACGTCTTCCCGACCACCTCTTACAACTACGTCTACAACCTCGACCCGGAACTGGTGGAACTGATCCGCGAGGCGTTCTTCAGCTTCGACTTCGCCGGCACTGCGCTCGGTGAAGAGTTCGAAGGCGTCAGCAAGTTCGTGCCCATCAACTACCAGGAACACTGGTCGGTCATCCGCTCGATCCAGGCTTTCAACGGCGTCGAGTACACGACCGAAGGCCTCGACTGAGGGACTGAACGCAGTTGCAGCTGAGCATCACTGACCTGACGATGGCCTACGGCCAGGGCGAACCCGTACTCAAGGGACTGAACCTGGACATCCAGGGCAGCGGAATCACGGCCATCATCGGCTCGTCGGGCGCAGGCAAGAGCACACTGCTCCGCTGCATCAACCGCCTGGTCGAACCGAGCTCCGGCACCATCGAGCTTAACGGCCAGGACCTCACGAAACTGAACGGAGCGGCGCTGAGGCGGGCGCGCCGCTCCATCGGCATGATCTTCCAGAGCTTCAACCTGCTCGACCGGCTCACCGTCATGGAGAACGTCCTGGCGGGCCGGCTCGGCTACGTGAACTTCTGGCAGGCCGCCTCGCGGCGTTACCCGCAGAAGGACATAAACCGGGCCTGGGAGCTGCTGGAGCTGGTCGGCATGGGCGACTTCGTCAACCAGCGGGCCTCGCGCCTCAGCGGGGGCCAGCGCCAGCGCGTCGGAGTAGTGCGTGCGCTCATGCAGGACCCTTCGATCCTGCTGGCGGACGAACCGACCGCTTCGCTCGACCCGCGTACGTCCGAACAGATCATGGAGCTGCTGGGCGACATCACGACCCGGCTGGGTCTGCCGGTGCTCATCAACATCCACAACGTCGATCAGGCCCGCACCTACGCTGAACGCATCGTCGGACTGCGCTTCGGTGACATCATCTTCGACGGTGGCCCCGCAGACCTGGACGACGCTGCCCTGGACCGCATCTACGACGGTCAGGCCTGGAACGAACCTGCCGGTGACGCCGACGGGAGCAGCAGCTGATGCAGACCGGTGGCCGGCCCGACTACCGCTGGCAGCGACCACAGTTCTTCAGCAACCCGCTCGTCCGCTGGGGCGTACCGGTCGCGGTGCTGGCCTACCTGGTCTGGGCAGTATCGACGCTGTCGGTCAACTGGAACCGGGTAGCCGAGGGGATCCCCCGGGCTGCCCGCATATTCGGCAACGCCTGGCCGCCTGACTTCAGCCGCACCAACCTGATAATCAGCGGTTTCACCGAGAGCATCCAGATCGCCCTGTTCGCCACCGCACTTGGCCTGCTCATCAGCATCCCGGTGGCGCTCCTGGCGGCCAACAACATCATGCCCAGGGGGCTGCACTGGATCGGGCGCAGCATAATCATCGTCGCCCGCAGCTTCCATCCTGTCATCGTGGCGATCATCTTCGTCAAGGCGGTCGGCTTCGGGCCGTTCGCCGGCGTGCTGACGCTCATGATCTACTCGCTCGGTTTCGTCGGCAAGCTGCTTGCGGAGGCGATCGAGGAGATCGATCCGGGACAGGTCGAAGCGAT
>CAYPKV010000024.1:0-23637 GCA_964411415.1 uncultured bacterium | reverse complement strand
CCAACACCCGCTTCCTCCAGCAAGGGATCGACACCGGCACCGCCAACTCGATTCTCGTCAAGGTGAACCAGATCGGCACGCTCAGCGAGGCGCTCGACGCCATCGAGCTTGCCCGCTCCCACGGTTTCCGCAACATGATCAGCCACCGCTCCGGTGAGACCGAAGACACCTTCATCGCTGACCTGGCCGTGGCCGTGAACGCCGGTCAGATAAAGACCGGCTCCGCCAGCCGTGGTGAACGGACCGCCAAATACAACCGGCTCCTGCAGATCGAACACGAGCTGGGTGACGCCGCGCGCTTCCTGGGCCGCCGGGCTTTCAGACAGTGACCGTGGACAAAGCCAGTTCCAGGGCCGTAGAGCACGCGCTGCGCCGCCGGAGCAAGATCGTCGCCACCTTAGGGCCGGCCACCAGCAGCCCGGAGATGATCCAGCAGCTGATCCTCGCCGGCGTGAACATATTCCGCCTCAACTTCTCGCACGGCACCCAGGAGATGCACGAGCACAACGTCCGCTTCATCCGGGAAGAGTCCCGGCGCCTGAAGCGGCCCATCGGCATCCTCCAGGACCTGCAGGGCCCGAAGATCCGGGTGGCCACCTTCGCTGACGGCAAGGTCCGGCTGAAGGAAGGCGCACGTTTCGACCTCACCTGCGGCGACTCCAGCCCCGGTGACGAGACACGCGTCGGCGTGACCTACACCGGCCTGCAGCACGACGTCCGGTCTGGTGACACCCTGCTGCTCGACGACGGTCGCCTGGCCCTGACCGTGCAGGATGTCGTTGGCGAAACGATCCGCACCGAGGTCGTCATCGGCGGCAATCTCTCGAACAACAAGGGCATCAACATCCCGGGCGCAGACCTGTCCATCCCGGCCCTGACCGAGAAGGACGTCGAAGACCTGATCTTCGGAGCGAAACTCGAGGTCGACTGGGTCGCCATGAGCTTCGTCCGCAGCCGTGACGACCTCCTGCTGGCCCGGCACTACCTGGCCCGCGAGAACTCCGGTGCGCGCCTCATGGCCAAGATCGAGAAACCGGGCGCGGTCGAACGGTTCGATGAGATACTGCGCGAGGTCGATGGCGTGATGGTCGCCCGTGGTGACCTTGGCGTCGAGATGCCCGCGGAACAGGTTCCGCTCGTGCAGAAGCGCATCATCCGCGCCTGCATCGAGGCAGGCAAGCCGGTCGTGACTGCGACCCAGATGCTCGAGTCGATGATCAGCAACTCGACCCCGACCAGGGCTGAAGCAAGCGACGTCGCCAACGCCATCCTGGACGGCACTGACGCCATCATGCTCTCCGGTGAGACCGCGGTCGGCGACTACCCGGTCGAGGCTGTCCGCATGATGGACCGCATCGCCCGGACCGTCGAATCTGACCCGTTCTACCAGCAGCGCATCCGCGGCTACCACATCACTGCCGATCCCTCGACTGCTGACGTGGTCTCCTCCGGCGCCTGCGAGATGGCCTACAACCTCTCAGCGGAGCTGATCGTCACCTTCACGAGCACCGGCACGACCGCCGGCCGCGTCTCCCGCAACCGGCCGGTTTCACCCATCCTGGCGATCACGCCCAGCGAACGGGCCCACCGGCAGCTGACCATCTACTGGGGTGTGGTGCCTTACATCAGCAACGACATCAACTCGACCGACGAGATGGTTGCGGTGGCCAGGCAGGCGATCGCGGACCTCGGCATAGGCGTGCCTGACGGCCGGTTCGTGATCACCGCCGGCGTGCCGTTCGGTCAGGCCGGGACGACCAACCTGATCCGTATCGAAAGGATGTAACCGGTCAGCGACGTGCAACCGCTCCCTGGCCAGCCAGGGAGCGCTGTTCCAGCAGGAGCAGCAGGACGACGATGGCAGCTGCTGCTCCTGCCAGGGCCAGCATGAGGCCCACGTCGCCGCCGACTGGCAGCAGCGCGCCTTCAGCGGTCTGCCAGGGCCACAGCGTGCGCAGCGAGCCGATCATCAGACCGGACATGATGAGCAGGGCCGGGCGGCGCTGGTGCTGCAGCAGCCACTGCAGGAACTGAACGAACAGTGCCAGGCCGATGACGGCACCGGCGATGAACACCGCCAGGTAACCCCAGTTGCGGTCAGACAGGGCGGTCAGGGTCGGCTCGTACATGCCGATGGCGACCAGCAGGAAGGCTCCCGACACGCCGGGCAGGATCAGGGCACACACTGCGAAGGCCGCGGACAGCATGATCTGCCAGACGGCAGGTTCGCCGATCTCACCGACCGGCAGGCTGGTCAGTCCGAAACCGGCTGCAGCGGCGATGAGTACCAGCAGCACGTCACCAACGCCTCCCCGGGAACCGGACATGCGCAGCGGCACGGCTGTTGAGGCGGCGATCAGACCGAAGAACACGGCCCGGGCAGCCTCTGGGTACGACCCGATCAGGTTGGCCAGTGGCGTGGACACGGTGAACAGGGCGAGGGCTGCACCGGTCAGTATTGGCAGCACCGTCAGCCAGGGCACCGCCCTGAAGTGACGCAGGGAGTGACCGACTCCCCCGGCCCGCAGCGGTGCGAGCGGCAGGTTCATGAGCCCTTTGAGCAGGTGGCTGGCGCCCCGGATCAGGTCTTCGTACACACCCATGATCAGGGCGAGCGTGCCGCCACTGACTCCGGGGATGATCTCGACCGCGCCTATCAGCGCGCCGCGCAGGAGGTTGATGAGTGTATGCAGCGCTTTCATGCGCTGACGCTTCCAGGGTGGCCGCTTCTCGTTTTCACCGGTTGAGCAGCCTACCACGCAGCAAAGTAAGCGGGGCACCTGAACCGTGTCAGGCGCCCCGCCAGTTTCAGATCCGGTTAAGGATCACTCCTCGGGGATTACCTCGAGGTTGAGGGTGATCTCGACTTCCGGGTGCGGACGGAACAGCACCTGGAAAATACCGAGCTCCTTGATGGGCTCGTGCAGTTCGATCTTGCGGCGGTCGATCTCGACGCCGTGGCTCTCGACCAGGGCGGCTGCGATGTCGACGTTGTTGACCGAACCGTAAATACGGCCGTCACCGGCGCGGACCGCGATCGTGACGTGAGCATCGCCCAGCAGTTCCTTCAGGCGCTCAGCGTCGGACTTGATCTCGGCGAGCCTGCGGGCACGCAGGTTGAGCATCGCTTCTAGCTCTGCCTTGTTGGCACGGGTGGCCGGAACGGCCAGGCCCTGCGGAACGAGGTAGTTGCGTGCGTAGCCGGGGCGGACCTTGACGAGGTCGCCAGGGTTGCCCAGCTTGTACACGTTCTCGAGAAGGATGACGTTCACTTGCGGACCAGCTTCTCGGTGATCGGGATGATGGCAAGCATCCTGGCCCGCTTGATGGTGACTGCGAGCCTACGCTGGTACCTGGCGCTCACGCCGGTACGACGGCGGGGCAGGATCTTGCCGGTGTCGCTGATGAAGCGACGG
This sequence comes from uncultured bacterium, assembly GCA_964411415.1. GTDB lineage: Bacteria > Deinococcota > Deinococci > Deinococcales > Trueperaceae > CALDPK01. Next base: position 20,221 of record CAYPKV010000024.1, on the reverse strand, counting down.
AGCATCTTGCCGTCGTGGTAATCCGTTACTTCCAGTTCGCCTGAAGTGAACGGGCAGACTTTGGGCCTGCGGCCACGGCGGTTGCCAAGGCGCTTCTTCCTGTTGTCTCTTTCTCTTGCCATTTAAAAGGGCAGTTCCTCTTCGGGTGGAAATTCCTCTTCATCGATATCGAGCCTGCTCGGTCGGACGCTCCGGGACTGTGAGTCCGCGGGACGGGTACCGGCTCCACCACCGCCGGGACCACGAGACAGGAATTCAACGCGCGAACCTTCGATGCGCGTCGTGTACCTTTTGTTGCCTTCACGGTCGGTCCAGTTCTCATTGACCAGTCGGCCGATCACGAAGACGGGGTCGCCCTTGCTGAGGTCAGCACAGGCGGTTGCGAGTTCACGCCAGACGTTGACGTCGACGAAATGCGTACGCTCCTGGTCAGAGCCGCTGCGGTCGCGGAAGCGCTCGTTGACAGCAACGCTGAACCTGTTTACGGCGTGGCCCGTGGCCGTGTGCCGCAGTTCGGCATCCCGCGTGAGGTTGCCGATGATGCGGACCTCGTTGAAAGCGTTCTTCAGGCGGGGCTGACCCCGTGCGTCCATGATGACGGGATCGTCGCCACGTGAAGAGATGTCAACGATGTCCACCCGGTTTGCGTTGATGTCCAGACTGCTGCGTTTCTGGCCTTCAGGGGTTTCCCAGGTGCGGTGATTGAGCCGTCCTTCGACGAGTACGCCGGTGCCGGGTTCCGCCAGCTGGTCGACCATGTTCTCGGCCTGCTGGCCGAACAGGGTCGTGCGGTGGTACCAGGCGAGGCTGCGCTCTTCGCCGTCGTCGCCGATCACGTCGTCGCTGCCTGCGATATTGAGTTCAAGTATGGCGAGGCCAGCTGGCGTGTAACGCAGCTCGGCTTTCTGGGTGAGCGTGCCCACCAGGAATACTGTGTTCAGTCCTCTTGCCATAATCTGTGCTCCTTATCCGCGGACGGGCGTTTCACGCCTGCCCGCTCCGGCAGCTGACTCCGTACCGGGTCAGGCTGCGGGAGTCTCGGCCTGATCCTCGGTGCGGGTGACCTTCCGGGTCTTCCACTCCGGGCGGTCTTTGACTACCAGTACGCGCATGACGTTATCACGCTGTCTGAGGGCGGCTTCGATCGCTTTGGGCGATTCACCAGCCAGTTTCAGACGATAGATGAGGTAGTAACCCTCGTTGTGCTTCTGGATCGGGTAGGCGAGGCGACGTGCACCCCACTCGTCCAGAGCTATGAACTCACCTTCAGCACGCTCGATCTGCGTGTTGATGGCGTCTTTTTCAGCCTGGAGCTGGGCTTCGTTGAGGCCCGGGGCCAGGATGACGTTCAGATCGTATTCGGACATGTTCAACCTCCTTTCTTCTTGCCGGAGGAAACGGAGGTTGCGTGACCGGTCCGGACGCAACGTGAGTTCACCTGCCAGCGTAGGCTCGCCGCATAAGCAGCAATTGACAATCGTAGCACGTTGCGGCGCGACCGGTGAGCGCTGCGGGCTGCAGTGACGGCCGGTTCAACCCATTCGTGACAAGCCGGCAGCGGAATGCAGAGTATTTTGAAGGGCGGCACCGCCAGTCGGCGGCTGCCTGGAGGACGGCTTGATAACAGACAGAACAGGCAGCCAGCGATGAGTACCGTGGCCGGCCAGCCGGCCGTGCGCGACTCAGCGGCGCGGCGGCGGCGGTCCCGCGCGCTGTGGCTGCTCGTACCGGCACTCGTCGTCGTGGCCCTGCTGGCTACCGGCGTCGGTGCCGTAGAGATCACCCCGCTGCAGGTGCTGTCGATAATGATGTCCTGGCTCGGACTCGAGCCGCTGCAGGAGTTCACCTCGATCCAGGAGCGGGTGCTGCAGGCCATCAGGCTGCCACGGGTCGTGCTGGGAGCGCTCGTCGGTGCAGCCCTGTCGGTGTCAGGCGCGGCGATGCAGGGCCTGTTCCGCAACCCGCTGGCAGACCCGGGCCTGCTGGGCATATCCAGCGGCGCTTCGCTCGCAGCCACGGCGAGCATCGTCATCGGCGTCCGCAGCCTCGGCACCTTCTCGCTGCCCATCGCAGCATTCATCGGTGCGGTCACCACGACCGCCCTGATCTACCTGATCGCCCAGGAACGCGGCCGCGTGAACGTGGCGACGATGCTGCTGGCCGGCATAGCCATCAACGCGATCTGCGGAGCACTGACAGGTCTGTTCGTTTACATCGCCAGCGACGTCGAGCTGCGCACCATCACCTTCTGGCAGATGGGTTCGCTCAGCAACGCCGGCTGGCGCTCCGTTATCGCCGCCGGGCCGTTCCTGGTCGGCACTATCCTGGCGATGCCGTTCCTTGGCAACGCGCTCAACGCCTTCCTGCTCGGTGAGAGCAACGCCCGTCACCTCGGCATCTCCGTCGACCGGGTCAAATGGATCATCGTCGCGCTGGTCGCCCTCGGTGTCGGCGCTGCGGTAGCAGTGTCGGGCATGATCGGTTTCGTCGGCCTGGTCGTGCCGCACCTGATCCGCCTGTGGCTCGGGCCGAACCACCGGACGCTGCTGCCTGCGAGTGCGCTGCTCGGCGCGATCCTGCTGATCCTCGCTGACCTGCTGGCGCGCACCATCGTCGTGCCGGCCGAACTGCCGATCGGCATCGTGACCGCGGTCCTGGGCGGACCGTTCTTCCTGTACCTGCTGCTGCGCGACCGGCGGATCGGCAGGACGCTGTGAGCAACCAACCCGTCGTCAGCGTGCACGACCTGCACGTGAGCGTGCCGGGCCGTGAACTGCTCCGGTCGGTCGAGTTCGACCTGCGGGCCGGCGAGCTGCTCGTCATCGTCGGCCGCAACGGAGCGGGCAAGAGCACCCTGCTCAGACAGCTGAGCGGTGAACTGCCCATGCGTGGTGGCATCAGGGTGTTCGGCCAGCGCCTCGAGGAGCACAACCTGCAGAAACTTGCGCGGCGACGGGCGGTCCTGGCCCAACAGACGCGGCTCAGCTTCGGTTATGAGGTCGAGGAAGTCGTTCTGCTGGGGCGCATCCCCCACCAGAACGGCCAGGTGGAAACGCCTGAAGACCGGCGCATCGCACTGGACTGCCTGGCGCGGGTCGGCCTGAGCCACCTCGTCCACCGCAACTACCTGACCCTTTCCGGTGGCGAGCAGCAGCGGGTGCACCTGGCACGCGTACTGGCCCAGCTCGAAGGGACCGAAGGTGACCGGCTCCTCATCCTGGACGAGCCGACCAGCAGCCTGGACCTTGGTTACCAGCACGGTGTGCTGCGGCTGGCCCGTGAACTCGGTCACGAGCGCGTCGGGGTGCTGGCCGTATTGCACGATCTGAACCTGGCCTCGCAGTATGCCGACAGGCTGCTGCTGCTCGCTGACGGCGGGGTACTGGCGTATGGCACGCCGCGTGAGGTGCTGCAGCCGGAGCTGGTCGAGGCGGCTTTCGGCCATGACGTGCTGGTGATCGACCATCCGACCCTTGGTTTTCCCCTGGTTGTCTCTGCCAGCTGAGCCAGGCTCGCGGTAACATCAGTTCAGATGGACAACCGCGCTTTCATCGGTGTTGATGTTGGCGGGACGAAGACAGCCGTGGCACTGTGCAGCGGTGACCGCGTCCTGCAGCGTGCGCAGGAGGCGACCCCGGTCAGTGACCTGAACGGGCTGCTGGACCTCGTCACCGCACTCGCCGCTCCGTGGCTGGAACAGGCAGGCGGGATCGGTGTCTGCACCCCCGGCTGGCACGACCCGCGTACCGGCCGGATCAGCCTGGCCGGCAACATCCCTGCACTGACCGGTGCGGACCTGCGCAGCCTGCTGCAGGAGCGGCTCCGCCTGCCGGTCACGGTCGGTAACGATGCCGACGCTGCTGCGCTCGCTGAGTTCCGTCTGGGCGCCGCCCGCGGCTGGGACAGCCTGTTCTTCGTGACCGTCTCGACGGGTGTGGGTGGCGGTTTCGTGAACGGCAGCGGCATCCTGACCGGTCATTCAGGTACGGCAGCGGAGATCGGTCACCTCCAGGTGGTGCCCGGTGGGCTGCGCTGCGCCTGTGGTGCCAGTGGCTGCCTGGAAGCGCACGCTTCCGGTACCGCCATCGCCCGGCTGGCCAGCGAGCGCAGCGGCCGGCAGCTGACGGCGCGGCAGGTGTTCGCGCTGTGGCACGAGGGCGACGCGGTGGCGACGGAGACAGTAAGTTCCGCTGCAGCTGCACTCGGAGCGGCGCTCCACTCGGTCACCCAGCTGCTCGACCCGCAGGGCATCGTCCTGGGCGGCGGCGTCGTGGCCGGCAACCCTCAGCTGGCCAGCCTGATTCACAGTGAACTGGCTGCCAGGCTGTCGGGCCGGCCGGTGCCGGTCGTCGTCACGGCCGGCCTGGGTGGTGACGCCGGTGTACTCGGTGCAGCGCTGCTGGCGCAGGCAGCAGCATGAACCGCGTCGGGCTGGGTATCGACGCCGGCGGCTCCAGCACCGGCTGGCTGCTCGTCGCGGCTGACGGAACGGTGCTGGGTAAAGGACGCACGGGCAGCATCACCGGCCACCTGTTCACTCCGGACGGAGCGCTCAGTGGCGAGGGTGAACGCAGCCTCGCTGCCCTGGGCGGACTGCTGGCCGAGGTGCGCGGCATCGCCGTGCCGACCGGCGTCGTGCTCGGTGCGGCGGGGCTCGACAGCGGCTCAGCTGCGGCACAGCTGCTCGCTGAAACAGTGGCCGGCGCGTTCACACTGCCAGCCGGTTCAGTCATCACCGGCAACGACATGGACATCGCCTACCGCAGCGTGTTCGAACCCGGCGAGGGGGTGATCGTTTACGCCGGCACCGGCAGCATCGCCTGGCACATACCGCGCAGCGGGCCGCCTCTGCGGGCCGGCGGGCACGGTTACCTGATCGACGATGCGGGGGGCGGTTACTGGATCGGCCGGCGTGCCCTGGCCACGGTACTGCGCTGGCAGGACGAACTGGGCCTGCCGCCCGGGCGTCCCCTGGCGCGCGAGGTGTACCGGCAGCTGGGCAGCAGCGACTGGCCGGACATCCGCACGGCTGTTTACGGTGAGGGTCGGGCCCGGGTCGCCGCCCTGGCACCGGCAGTGCTGCGCGCTTCCGGCCTCGGTGACGAGGCGGCGACGGAGATCCTGCAGGCCGCCGGCACTGAACTGGGCCGGCTGGCGAACGTGATGCTGCGGCGACTCGGTCAGATACTGCCGGTGGCGCTGCTTGGCGGCATCGCCAACCTGGGTCCGCGCCTGACGGACGCGCTGCAGGCCAGCCTGCCGGGCATGAGCGGTTTCAGCGTCAGCACGGTGGATCCGGTCCAGGCAGCGGCAGCGCTGGCAGTCAGGCTGCGCAGCACCGACGACTGAGGCTTGAGTGGTTCAGGTCGTGACCCGGTCCTGGGCCCGCTCCGGCATGCTCAGTCCGACGAGGCGCGGCTCGGGGGTCAGGAACACCCCGAAGGTGCGGTCGACTCCGTCACGCACCTCGGCAGCCAGTTCGATGATCTGCTCAGCCGTGGCGCCACCGCGGTTGGTGATCGCCAGGGTGTGTTTGCCGGACAGGGCGACTTCCTTACGGCCACCGGAGTAACCGCGGCTGAAGCCGGCCTGCTCGATGAGCCAGGCTGCACTCAGTTTCACGGTGTCCGGACCGGCGGGCCAGCGGGGCGCCTCAGGCGGCAGGCTTTCTGCCACGGCCGTGCTCACCAGCGGGTTCAGGAAGAACGAACCGGCGCTGCGCGTGTCGGGGTCGCTGCTGTCGAGCACCATGCCTTTGCCGCGCCTCAGCTGCAGAACGGCTTCACGCACTTCAGCCAGCGGCGCCTGCTCACCGGTCTTTATGCCCAGGGTGTTCGCCAGCTCCTGGTACCGGACCGGGCGCGACAGCTCTGACGGGCTCAGACGCAGCTGTACCGTCAGGATGACGTAACGGTCGTTGCCTTTGAAGATGCTGTTGCGGTAACCGAAGCCGCACTCGGTGACGCTGAACTGGCGGGTCCGGCGCAGTTCACGGTCGTACACGCCTACGCTGCGGATGACCTCCGCGACCTCCTGGCCGTACGCACCGATGTTCTGCATCGGCGCCGCCCCCAGACTGCCGGGGATGCCTGAGAGCGCTTCGATGCCGCTCAGCCCGGCCTCCACGGTGCGGCTGACCAGCTCGTCCCAGTTCAGACCCGCCCCGTAATCCAGCAGGACGCTGCCGTCGGGCAGGGCAGCTTCAGTACCGTCAGCGCCGGTCGGTTTGATGACGAGTCCGTCGAAACCGGCGTCGCTGACGACGACATTCGAACCGCCGGCCAGGATGAACACAGGGGTGCCTTCGGTGTCGGCAGCGGCCACCAGGCCGATCAGGTCACCGGAACCCTGGGCATGCACCAGCCGGGCTGCGGGTCCGCCCACACCGAGGGTGGTGTGGCCGGCCAGGGGCACGTCACGGTCAGAAACGCGCTTCATCTGGATTGCACATCGAACGCATCACGCAATGCATCCCCCACGAAGTTGAAGGCCAGTACCGCCAATACTATCAGGGCACCCGGCGCAAGCAGCCACGGGTATAGCCTGAGCGATTCGAAGTTCTGCGCGTCGCGCAGCAGAAGACCCCACGAGGTCATCGGTTCTTTCACCCCCAGACCCAGGAATGACAGCGCGCTCTCACCGAGGATGTAACCCGGCAGCGCGAGGCTCGCAGCGATGATCAGGTAGGAGGTGATGTTCGGCAGCAGGTGCCTGGTAATGATCACAAGGTCTTTCACCCCGATCGACCGCGCTGCACTGACGTACTCGACCTCCTTGAGGGCAAGGACCTGACCGCGGATGACGCGCGCCAGTCCCGCCCAGCCGATCACGGCCAGCACGGCTACGATACCCAGATATACCCATGAGGAGGGCCACGACGCCGGGATCACCGTAGCCAGCGCCAGCAGGATCGGCAGACGTGGGAACGACAGCAGCACCTCGATGACCCGCTGCAGCACGTTGTCGATCCAGCCGCCATAGTAACCGCTGATGCCGCCCACCAGTACACCGATCGAGAAGCTGATGATGATGCCGATGATGCCGACGGTCAGTGACACCTGCGAACCCATCACGAGCCGGGACAGCAGGTCACGGCCGAACCGGTCGGTGCCGAGCAGGTAAGCCCGGCCGTCATCGACGCCGAACAGGTGCAGGTCAGTCTGAAAACCGAAGAAGCGGTAACTGTCACCGCGCACGAAGAACCGCAGTGGCAGCGGACTGCTGCGGTCTTCCTGGAAGACGCGCCGGAACGTCACCGGATCGCGTTCCTGACTGACCGGGTACACGAACGGCCGCATGAGCTGCCCTTCATGCATGATGCGTACCCGCTGGGGCGGCTGGTAGGCACGGCCGCTGTCCTGACGGGTGATCGAGTAGGGCGAGAGGAACGGTGCGAACAGCGTCAGCAGGTACAGCAGGATCAGGATGACCGCGCCGACGAGGCCGACCTTCGACCTGCGGAAACGGCGCCAGGCCAGCTGACCTGAAGAGGCCCCGCGCTTACGGGCCAGCGTGCTCTTCGACATCGTGGCCGCCTCAGCCATAGCGGATCCTCGGGTCGACCCAGGCGAGGGCCAGGTCAGCGAGCAGGTTGCCGAGCATGAGCAGCAGGCTCGACAGCAGCAGGAGCGCCATCGCGACGTACTGGTCCTTGTTCAGCAGGGAGTCGTAGAGCAGCGGGCCGATGGTAGGCAGGTTGAGCACGATGCTCGCGATGATCGTGCCGTTTATGAGCTCCGGCAGGCTGAGACCCGCCAGTGAGACGAGCGGGTTGATCGCGTTGCGTACGGCGTGGCGGTTGATGACGGTGCGTTCAGGCAGTCCCTTGCCACGCGCGGTCCGCACGTAATCGGCGTTGAGCACGTCGAGCAGGTTGGCGCGCATCTGGCGCATCACCGTAGCGATGCTGTTCGTGCCGATGGCGATGATGGGGATCCACAGGTGCCCGAGCAGGTCAAGGAACTTCGCCCATGACCACGGTTCCCCTATGAACTCCGGGCTGAACAGTCCGCCGACCTGGGTGCCGCCCGTGTTCAGGACGACGAACACCAGCAGCAGCGCGATGAGGAAGTCAGGTACGGCCAGGCCGATGTAGCCGATCAGGCTGGCGATGAAGTCAGTGAAGCCGTTGCGTTTCAGGGCGGTGATTATGCCGAGCGGTACGGCGATGGCCCAGGCGAACAGCATCGTCAGGCTGGCCACCACGACGGTCCAGCCCAGCAGCTCACCTATGACGGTCGAGACGGGCCGCATGCCGGCGAACGAGTGGCCGAAATCACCCTCGAGGACGATGCCGCGGATCCAGTACAGGTACTGCTGATAGGCGGGCCGGTCCAGACCCATGTCCGCGGTTATGCGCGCAACAGTCTGGGGACTGACGCGCGGGTCTTCCAGGTAGCGGTTCAGGAAGCTGCCCGGCTGCATGCTGATCACGGTGAAACAGAGTATCGACACGAGTATGAGTGTCGGCACCATGGCAGCGAGGCGGCGGATCAGATAAGGGAGCATCAGATATGGCTTTCAGGGGCGGACCCCTGCCCGGTAAACGGCCGGGCAGGGGTCCGCTGAACGCGGGGTCGTATCAGTCGTTGCTGATGTAGTAGAAGGGCACCGGGTTGTAACCGGGGATGACGCCCAGGCTGTAGACGAAGTTGTTCACGTGGTTGTACACCGCTGCGATGTTCGACGGCTTGGCGATCATGATGACCAGTGCTTCTTCGGCGTTGATGCGCTGCATCTCGCGGTACAGCTCGGCGCGGGCCGACTGGTCAGCGAGGGTGCTGCCGAGGTCGAAGATCTCGTACAGGCGGTGCTCGAAGTCGAAGAACGCGTCGAAGTTGGCGGGTGCGCCGGGTTCAGCGGGCTGGGTGGCGCGGTGCCAGTAGTACAGCGAACCGCCGGGCTGCCAGATCGGCTTGCGCAGCTCAGGGTCGGGCTGGTTGCCGATGGCGACGATGATCGACTCGAAGTCGCCGCTCATGCCCTGGCTGAGCAGGTTGGCGCTCTGGATGCCCTGCAGGTGGACGCGCACACCGACCTGTTCGAAGTCGTTCTGGATGATGGTGGCGACGTCGGTCCAGGTGGCCGAGTCGTTGCCGTAGGTGAGGGTGAACTCGAGCTGGCGGTCGGCGCTGATGTTGCGGATGCCGTCACCGTCGGTGTCGGTCAGGCCGAGGGCGTCGAGGGCAGCGGCAGCGGCTTCGAGGTCGAACGGGTTCATGATGCCGGTCGTGTCCTCGTAGAAGTCGCCGTTGACGGGCGCCACCGGGGTGCCGGGCCAGGTGGCCAGGCCGTTGTAGACGTCGTCGATGATGCGGTCACGGTTGACGGCGAACTCCATGGCGCGGCGGAAGGCGCTGTCTGCGAACAGGGCCTGCAGCTCGGGGTCATCGGCGCTCATGTTGAAGGCCAGGTGGGGCGGTGAGCCGAACAGGGCTTCGCTGACGATGACGCTGAACGGTTCGCCGGCGACTTCGCGGCTCTTGAAGTCAGGGAACTGACCACCGGAGATGTTGAGCTGGTCCAGGTTGCCGGCCAGGAACTGGGCGGTCTGGGCTTCGGTGCCGGTGACGATCAGGAACTGCAGGTTCTCGACGTAAGGCAGGCGGGTGCCGGCTTCGTCGACCTTCCAGTAGTTCTCATAACGCTCGAGCTGGACGAGCTGACCGGGGGTGTAGCCGGTCAGGCGGAACGGGCCGGTGCCGATCACGTCGCTGACGGGACCGGTGGTCGGCCAGGCGTCGTTGATGGCGCTGGCGTCAGCGCCGCCTTCCTGGCTGAAGCTGAGCAGCGCGTGCTTCGGCATGATGAAGAACGAGCGCAGCTGGGTGACGAACGCTGCGTTCGGGGCGGCCAGGGTGATCACCACGGTGTGGTCATCGGTGGCTTCGACAGTGACGGGAACGTTCTCGCCGTCGACCGTCTGGACGAACACGGCGGCGTCGCCGGCGCGGGTCTCGGGGTTGGCGACGATCTGGTTCAGGGTGAACTCGACGTCAGCTGCGGTGAACGGTGTGCCGTCGTGCCAGGTCACGCCTTCACGCAGGTTGAACGTGTAGACGAGGCCGTCGTCCGACGTGCTCCAGCTGGTGGCCAGGCCGGGGACGAGCTCATAGTTCTCGAGGTCGAACTCGACCAGGGTGTCGAAGATCTGCTGAGCGAACAGCTTGATGTCGTTGCTCAGGTCGCCGTAGTAGAAGAACGTGGGCGGGGTCGAGGCGATCGCCAGGCGCAGGGTGCCGCCGACCTGGCCGTTGTCCATGCCAAGGCTCGGGTAGCCGACGGTCTCGTCCTGCGCGAAAGCAGCGCCGAAGGCGAGTCCGGCCGCAGCCGCGCCGACCAGTATGTTACGGATGGTTTTCATCTTATCTCCCAATTTAAGTTACGGTTAGCTGAATCTCAGCCCGGTTGTGACGGTTGCCGATGCGTTCTGGCAGCTGCTCGCCTCCTGACCGCGGGATGGTAGGTTTCAGCCTGCAGGCGGCGTGTGCCAGCCTGTCCGGACCGTCTGCCGGACACCCGCAGGCCGGCAGCGTGTTCGTCGTTCCAGATACAGAGTATTAGTCCGGCAGGGCAAACGCAATACCGACCTGACAAAACGGGTCTGCCGGCGATCTCACAGCACGAGCCGGTGGAACGCGTTCCGCAGGCCGGCGATACCGGTCTCGCGGTGGCGGTCGGGGTGGACCCGGTTGGTCAGCAGCACAGCCCAGCGGCGTGAATCCGGGTTGACCCACAGCGAGGTGCCGGTGAAGCCGGTGTGTCCGAAGCCGGGCCGGCCGGCAGACAGGCGTGCTGGGCCGAGCAGCCAGCCGAGCCCACGCAGTTCACCGTCCGCGCCGCGGGCGTGACCGCTGCGGGCGTCGTCGAGCAGGTCCGCCGGGCCGAGCCGCTCATCCTGTTCCAGCCAGGCACGGGCGTAGACAGCCAGGTCGCCGGCGCTGCCGAACAGGCCGGCGTGGCCGGCCACCCCGCCCCAGGCGAAGGCGTTCTCATCGTGGACCTCACCGGCCAGCAGCCGGTTGCGCCAGTCGCAGTGCTCGGTCGCCGCGTAAACCGCGGGCCGGGGCCAGCCTTCCAGGGGGTTGAAGTGAGTTTCAGACATGCCGAGCGGGCCGAACACTTCCTGCTCCGCGAACCGGTCCAGCCGCAGACCGCTGAGCCGTTCGATGAGCGCACCGAGCAGCATGAAGCCGACGTCGCTGTAGAGCGCGTTACCGCCGGGTTGCTCCAGCAGCGGCGTCTGCAGTGTCGCTGCCAGGGCGACGAGCCGGTCGCGGGTCACGGTGTGCACGCGGCTGAAAGCCGGCAGGCCGGCGTTGTGGCTCAGCAGCTGCCTGGGCGTGGCGGTCGCCAGTGACGGTTCCTGACCGGAGCCGATGTTGCTGAAGTAATCCCGCAGCGGGCGGTCCAGGTCCAGTTCACCTGCCGCCACCAGGCGCAACAGCGAAGGCAGTGTCGCCACGACCTTGGTCAGCGACGCCAGGTCGTAGCGGACCGCAGCTGTGACCGCCGGTCCGCCCTCACTGACCGTTCCGAACACGTGTCTGTGCACTTCCCCGTCCGGCCCGCCCCAGGCGGCGACCCCGCCCGTGACCGCTGCACCGTTCAACAGTTCCCGTACTCCGTTCATGGCGGCGAGCATACGCCCTATGCTTATGGGAACGTGGACACCGAACAGATAAGCACTGAGAACGCGCAGCTCGACACCTTACCTACCGGCAGCATCCTGCAGCGGCTGGTCGACAGCAACCGGCTGGCGGTCGAGGCCGTGGCCGCCGCACTGCCGCAGCTGGAAGCAGCGGCCGACCTGATCCGCCCGCGACTGGAGCGCGGGGGCCGGCTCGTCTACATCGGGGCAGGCACTTCAGGGCGCCTGGCCGTCCAGGACGCCGCGGAACTGAAACCGACCTTCGGCTTCACCCGAACGCTCGTTCTGATGGCCGGGGGTGAGGCCGCCGGCAGCCAGGCGCTCGAAGGTGCGGAAGATGACAGCGGCGCGGCTGCCCGTGAGGTCGCTGAGGCCGGCATCGGCCCGGACGACGCGGTCATCGGCGTCGCTGCGAGTGGCCGGACGCCTTACACCGTCGCCGGCCTGCGGGTGGCGCGTGAGCGGGGCGCAGCGACGGTCGGCATCGCCAACAACCCGGGCACGCTGCTCCTGGAAGCCGCCGAGGTGCCGGTACTCATTCAGACCGGTGCTGAAGTGCTGGCCGGCTCGACGCGGCTGGCGGCGGGTACTGCTCAGAAGATCGTGCTGAACTCGCTGTCGACTACCGTGCTGGTGCAGCTTGGTGGTGCTTACTCGAACCTGATGGTGGGCATGCAGCCGACCAACGCCAAACTGCGGGAGCGGGCGGTCGTGATCGTGGCGCACGCGGGTGACGCGACTGCTGAACAGGCTGCTGCGGTGCTGGAACAGGCCGGCTGGGACATGCGGACTGCGATCGTCATGCTGCGCGCCGGGGTGAGCAGGACTGAGGCCGAAGCAGCGCTCGGCGCGGCCGGCAACCGGGTGCGGCAGGCGCTCGAGGCGCTCTAAAGACCGCGGGCCCGCAGCTCCGTCGAGGAGATGTCCGCCCGGAACACGTCTTCGGGAACGCTGCTGAACAGGTGCTGCAGCTGTGCCGGGATGTTGAGTGCGTCCAGGTGAGCGAAACCACCGTCGCGGCTGCGGCCGGCAACCAGGAAGTGGCCGCCTAAGCTGTCCAGCTCCCGGAACGAATCGTGCACCGCCTGCTCTGAGCCGTAGAAGCGTGCGTCCAGCAGCCTGACGGCGGTGTCTGCGCCGATGATGAAGGTGCTGCCGGGGAACAGCCGGACTTTGTCGATGAACAGCGGTGCGCGGGTCAGCAGCAGCGGTCCGCGGCCGGCGAACTGCTGGGCGCGCCGTTGCAGCTCGGCTGCCTGCAGGGGTGGTTTCTCGGCGTTTATGACCGGCAGCTCGAAGCTGACCTCACGGCCCAGCAGGCCGCTGGCAGCCGCTGCCAGCCCGGTGTGACCGTAGTGCAGCGGGTTGAACGACCCGCTCAGCACGAGGCGGGGCCCGCGGTCACGCGGTTCGGTGAGCGAGCCGTCCGGCAGCAGTTCCAGGCTGTCTGTCTCGCCCGCGAGCAGGGCAGCCAGCAGCGGCACCGGTTCGAACGATTCAGTCAGTTCCTCACCCGGCAGCAGCCGCAGGTCCGGCCGTTGCAGCAGGCCGCTGCCGTCAGCGATGGCGCTCAGGATCAGGCGGCTGACCAGTTCCTCTTCCCCGGCGCGGTCGCGCTGGCCTTTCTCCATCGTCAGTTCCAGGCAGTGGCTGCCCAGCGGGCCGCGCAGCACGACCGCGGTGCGGTGATCGCCCTTCTTGAGCCGGTCGGTTGCGATGGTGGCACTGGCGCCGATGCCGATGACCGGCACGGACGGTTCCGCCAGGAAACGGGCCCGTTCCAGTGCCCGGGCGGCCATGTCAGCAGAGGTGCTCAGGCTGGTGAACTGCGCTGGCCGGTAACCGAGCAGGTCGCTCAGGGAACGGTGTGAGTAGCGGTCAGAGCTTTCGAGGACGGTGCGTGAGGAGCCGCCCAGGGAGTGCAGCCAGGCGAGTGCGGCTGAGCCGGCACCGGTGAACTCCAGTACCAGCTGCACCGGACTGGCGTGCAGAAGTTCCAGCAGTGGCATCAGGTCCTCGGGAGCCCGCGTCAGTGACATCAGGTCAAGACTATCAGTGCCGCCGCTCGCCCGCGACCCATACTTCGCTCACCTGAAGGTCACCATCGAGAACTACGAAGTCTGCGCGGCGGCCCACAGTGAGCTCACCGCGGTCGTCAAGGCCCAGCCAACGGGCCGCTGCGCCGCTGGTCAGGACGGCCAGCTGCGGCCAGGTCAGCCCGCAGGCGGCGCCGTTGCGGAGCGCCTGGTCCATGGTCAGGACGCTGCCAGCCAGGGTGCCGTCAGCCAGTTCGGCGCGGCCGTCCCGGACCGTAACGGCCTGGCCCCCCAGCTCGGTCGGCCCGTCGCCAAGGCCGGTGGCCCGCATCGCGTCCGTGACGAACAGCAGGTTGTGCGGTTTGGCGTTGAGTGCAGCCCGCATCGAATCCGGGTGCACGTGGTGCAGGTCGAAGATCAGCTCGGCGAAGCTTTCGCTGCTGGCCAGGGCCACACCGGCCAGACCGGGACGGCGGCCTTCGATCCCGCCCATGGCGTTGAACAGGTGGGTGAAGCCGAGCGGGCCTGCGGGCAGGCGCCTGGTCGCGCTGCCGTCGTCGATGCTGTGCCCCAGGCTGACCCGTACTCCGGCTGCCCGGAAGCTGTCCAGGGCAGTGGCAGCGTGCGTCAGTTCCGGCGCCAGCGTCACCAGCCGGACGACACCGGTCGCCAGTACTTCCGCGACGGCGCCGGGCAGCGGTTCCAGCGCGAAGTCAGGCTGCGCTCCCAGCCGCTGCCTGCTGATGAACGGTCCTTCCAGGTGGGCGCCGGGGATGTCCGGCAGGTCCGTACCACCACTTGCCTTCACCTCTGCCACGCCGTGCAGCGCCGCCAGGACGCGTTCCCAGGGGTTGGTGATGGTGGTGGGCAGGATGGTGGTAGTCCCGTGCCGCAGGTGGAACGCCGCCAGGGTGCGCACTCCGCCGGCGCCGTCCATCGTGTCGCCACCGCCACCGCCATGCACGTGCACGTCGATGAAGCCCGGCACGATGAAGCGGTCTTCGGCTGCGGGCCCCGGTTCGATGCCGCTGATTAAGCGGCCGAAGCGGACCGTACCGGCCTGCACGCGGTCAGGCAGGACCAGCTGGCCAGTCAGTGCGGTCGGGTTTCCGTTCATGTCAGACGTGATGATACGGGTTCAGCGGCTGCGCGGGTCGAACCGGTCGCGCAGACCGTCGGAGACCAGCTGCAGTCCCAGCGCCGTGGCACCGAGCACCAGGCCCGGGCCGAGCGCCGCCCACGGCTGGCGGGTCAGAAGCGCGCGGGCATCCTGCAGTACGTTGCCCCACGTCGGTGTGGGCGGGGCGATGCCCAGACCCAGGAAGCTGAGCGACACTTCGACCAGCAGGAAAGCAGCCGCGACGCTGGCTGCCTGCACGACGAGCGGAGCGATCAGGTTCGGCAGAACGTGACGCGGCAGGATGCGCGACTGACTGGCGCCCAGCGCCGTAGCAGCCGTCACGTACTCGCTGCCCAGGATGGAGCGGGTGTAGCCGCGGGTAAGCCGGAAGAACGCCGGGGTGCCGCCGACCGCGAGTGCTGCGATCGTCTGGAACTGACCGTTGCCGAGGATTACGACCACGAGCAGCACAAGCAGGAAGCCGGGGAACGCCAGCAGCGCGTCGGACACACGGGTGAGTACGATGTCGAGCCAGCTGCCCCGGCCGCCGGCCATCAGTCCGGTGGCCAGTCCCATGGTGAGGGCACCCAGGGTCGCCAGGAAGGCGATGCTGAGCGAGATGCGGCCGCCCAGCAGCACGCGGGCCAGTACGTCGCGGCCCAGGTTGTCAGTCCCGAGCGGATGCTCGGCCGACGGTGCTGCGTACAGTTTCGCGTAGTTCTGGCGGAGTGCGTCCTGTGGCCACAGTTCCGGTCCGAGCAGCGAAGCCAGCACCATCAGCGCCAGGATGGCGAAACCGAGCCAGGGCAGCCGCTTCATGAGTACCGGATCCTTGGGTCTGCCATCGCCTGGGCCAGGTCGGCGAGCCAGTTGACGAGGGTGAACACTACGATCGCCAGGATGGTCATGCCCTGCACGATCGAGTAGTCGCGGGAAGAGATCGAGCCGAGCAGCAGCTGGCCGAGGCCGGGCAGGGCGAACACCTGTTCGGCGATGATCACGCCGGTGAGCAGTCCACCCAGTTCGAGCGCAGCGAGCGGGAAGGTGCCGGGCAGGGTGTTGACGGTCACGTGCCGGATCACGGCTGGCGTGGCCAGGCCTTTGCTGCGGGCGGTGCGGACGTAATCCTGGTTGCGTTCACCGAGCAGCAGCGCGCGGGTCAGGCGGGCCAGCTGCGCCGAGCGTGGGAACGCCAGAGTGAAAGCCGGCAGGATCAGGTGGCGCAGCCGTTCGGTGAGCGGTGCGGTTTCAGGGAAGCCGAGCAGCGGCAGCCAGCCCAGGTTGACGGAGAAGACCAGGATAAGTACAAAGGCGATCCAGAACTCCGGGAAAGCCAGTCCGATGGTCGTGTACCCGCGGATGAGCCGGTCCCAGATGCTGCCTGGCAGCGACCCGGACACGATGCCGAACGCGAAGCCCAGAAGCAGCGACAGCACGTAGGCGCAGCCGGCCAGCAGCAGGGTGACGGGCAGGCGGTCAGTGATGATGTCAAGCACCGGCCGGTTCTGCCGCCAGGAGCTGCCGAAGTCGCCCTGCACCAGGCCGCCCAGATAGTTCGTGAACTGCCGGTGCAGCGGCTGGTCGAGGCCCATGACACGGCGGGTGTTCTCGATCTGCTGCGGTGTGGCGTCGAGGCCCGCGCGGATGACCGCGGGATCGCCGGGCAGCAGGCGCATCCCGAAGAACACCATCGCGATGACGATGAGCATCGTGACCAGCAGCGACGCTGTCTGTGACAGAAGGTATCGGCTCACGTTACTGACTCAGTATGGCAGCAATCGGCGCCGCGCGGACATGTTCCAGCGCGGCGCCGGGACAATCACCAGGGCAGGGTCAGTTGATGACCACGTCGTAGAAGTTGAAGCTGTCGAGCAGCGGGGTGATCCAGAAGCCGTCGATGTTCGCACGGGTCGTGGTGCGGGCGTTCGGAGTGCCGAGGAAGATCCACGGGGCGTTGTCGTGGATGATCCACAGCGCCTCGGCGTACAGCTCCTGGCGCAGCGCATGGTCGGAGGTGGTGGCGGCGGCGTTCAGTGCGTCGGCCAGCTCGGGGGTGCTGAAGTTGACGTAGTTGTCGTCGTCAGAGTAGCCACCCAGGCGGCCGGTCGGGTCGAGCTTGCCGGTGTGGCCGACGACCGTCATGTCGAAGTCGTAGTCGTTGCTGTAAACCTCGTTCAGCCAGACGCCCCACTCGACGATCTCGATCTCGGCGGTGACACCGACCTCGGCGAGTTGCGACTGGATGATCTGGCCGGCCAGGACGTGGGCGGCGTACAGCTGCGGCAGGGTGAGGGTGAAGGTGAAACCGTCGGGGTAGCCGGCCTCGGCGAGCAGTTCACGGGCGCGCTCGGGGTCGTAGGGCCAGGGCTCGAGGTCCTCGGGCAGCCAGGGGCTGCCGGCTTCCATGAAGCTGCCGACCGAGTAGCCACCGCCGTAGGCGACGGTGTTGATGACGTCAGTGTCGACGGCGAGGTTCATGGCCTGACGCACCTGGACGTTGTCGAACGGCTCACGGCGGCCGTTCATGGCGGCCACGTTAACGAGGCCTGAGGGGCCGACGGTGGTCTTGAGCTGAGGGTTCGCTTCGATGGTCGGGATGTCCGCGGAGGCAGGCTGGTCGATGACGTCGAACTGACCGGAGGTGAGGCCCTGCAGCTGGATGGCAGAGTCAGTCACGAAGGTTATGTGGACACCGTCGATGGCGGCCGGGCCACGGTAGTAGTCGTCGAACCTGGCGAGCTCGAGGGAGCTGTCACGCACCCAGCGTTCGAAGGTGAACGGGCCGGTGCCGACGGGGTCGTTGCCGAAGTCATGGCCGGCTTCGATCAGGCTGGCAGGCAGGATGGCGCCCCAGCCGGAAGCGAACGAAGCGAGCAGAGCCGGGGTGGGCACATCGAGCTGGAAGACGACGGTGTGCTCATCCTGGGCTTCCATGCTGACGATGTTGCGGAACTCGACAGCCTTCGGTGAGGCAACGTCGGGGTCCTGCAGGCGGCTGAAAGTGGCGATCACGTCGGCACTGGTCAGGGTATCGCCGTTGTGGAAGCTGACACCTTCGACCAGTTCGAAGGTCCAGGTGAGGCTGTCATCGCTGATGGTCCAGCTGCTGGCCAGTGCCGGGACGATCTCACCGGCCCGGTTGACCTCAACCAGGGTGTCGTAGATGGATTTCATCGTCTGGAACGATGAAGTTGCGGAGGTTGCGTGTGGATCAAGCGTGTCAGGCTGGGCGGCAAAACCGGCGCGCAGGGTCTGTGCGGCGGCGCTGCTCAGAACGATCGCCAGCGCTGAGGCCAGCAGGAAGCGGGAAGCTTTCGACATCGTTTCTCCTTCCGGGGGTCCTGTTCTGACCGTTCCGGCCGAGTGTTCCCCTCGTTCAGGAGATGATACGCAGCAATTGTCAGCTGTGTGTTGGGCTGACCGGTCCGGCAGGGGCCGGCTTCACTGTTCAGCGCCTTCCCTGAGCGGCTTCCGGCGCAATATCTGTAT
Source organism: uncultured bacterium (assembly GCA_964411415.1). GTDB lineage: Bacteria > Deinococcota > Deinococci > Deinococcales > Trueperaceae > CALDPK01. The sequence goes on along the minus strand of CAYPKV010000024.1, from coordinate 1,926 downwards.
AGTGTGCAGATGAGCACAACCAGCACTTCCAGAAGCGCGAGGAACGTACTTGCTCCGTGGAGCAAACAGTCGGCAGTCAACACGCCCACTTTCGTGCGTGGCGAAGGAAGCTGGCTGTTCGACGACGATGGCAGGAAGTACCTCGACCTGTCGGCCGGCCTCGTGGCCGTGAACATGGGCCACGCCCACCCGAGGATCGTGAAAGCCATAGCCGATCAGGCCGCCAGGGTCGCGTACGTCGCACCATCGCTGATCAACGACACCCGCAACGAACTCGCGGACCTGCTGTCAGAGATCTCGCCTTGGGACGAGGGCGGCCGCACGTTCTTCACAACCGGCGGTGGCGAGGCGAACGAAGACGCCATAAAGATGTCCCGCATGATCAGCGGCCGGCAGAAGATCCTGGCCAGCTACCGCAGCTTCCACGGCAGCGCACCCGGCGCCGGCAGCATGACCGGGGAGGACCGCCGCTGGGCCAACGAACCCGGTATCCCCGGGATCAAGCACTTCTTCGCTCCGTATCCTTACTCGAGCCCGTTCCACACCCAGGACCCCGAGGTTGAGACCGAGCGTGCGCTGCAGCACCTTGAGCAGGTGATCATGTTCGAGGGGCCGAACAACATCGCCGCCCTGTTCATCGAGCCGCTCGTCGGTTCGAACGGAGTCATAAGCTTCCCGGCCGGTTACCTGCAGGGCGTGCGTGACATCACTGCCAGGCACGGCATCTTCCTGGTGTTCGATGAGGTCATGACCGGTTTCGGCCGCCTGGGTGACTGGTTCGCAGCGACCCGTTTCGGCGTCCAGCCCGACATGATCACCTTCGCCAAGGGTGTCGCCTCGGCCTACGTGCCACTCGGTGGCGTGCTGGTGCGCGAGTCGCTCGCAGCCCACTTCGATGACGGTGCCCTGATGTGCGGGCACACCTACGCAGGCCACCCGCTGTCGATGGCGGCCGGCCTGGCCAACCTGCAGGCGATGCGTGATGAAGGCATCGTGCAGAGGGCCCGTACGCTCGAACCGCTGCTCAAGAGCGGCCTCGAGGACATCGCGTCACGCCATCCGGTCATCGGCGACGTGCGCGGCGTGGGTGCCATGTTCGGCATCGAGTTCGTGCGGAACCGCGACACCCGTGAGCCGCTCGTACCGTGGTACGCCGGTGACAACACACCGGTCGCCCAGCTGACCGGTGCACTGCGGGCTGAGGGTGTGTACGCGTTCGGTCGCTACAACGTGATGCTGATCACGCCGCCGCTCGTCATCAGTGAGGACGAGCTGGCGTTCGGTCTGCAGGCGCTCGACCGGGCACTGAGCAAGGTCGAGGGTAACTGGAACCTCAGCTGAGGCTGACGTCCCGGGCGAGGGTGACTGCGTAGCGGTAGCTCTCGCCCCGGAACTGCGCCTGGCTGTACAGCAGGGGCGTGCCGTCACCGCCGTAGGCGATGCGGTCGACGCTGACGAGCGGGGTGCCGGCGCGCACCAGCAGCAGCCGGGCCGCGTCGCCTTTCGCTGCAACGGCGCCGACGCTGTCGTCACCGTGGCTGATGCGCAGGCCGTAAGTCTGCTCGAGCAGGTCGTAAAGCGGCGCGATGCGTGGTTCCGCGGCGCTGACTTCGAGCTTCGGGGACAGCCAGGTCTGGCACAGTGCCACGGGTTCGCTGCCGGATTTGCAGATGGAGAACACCCGGAGCAGTTTCGTGCCGGCTTCGCAGCGCAGAGCCGCGGCCACCTCATCGGCAGCGGGTCTGGGACTGGAGTCCAGTACCAGCACCTGGGCGTCCTGCAGCCGGGCTGCCAGCGGGTCGACCAGGTCTTCGAGTGCTGATGACCTCACCTGAGGCCGGGTGCGGACGATCATGGTGCCGACGCCGGGGCGCCGGATCAGCAGGCCGTCCTGGACCAGGTCGCGGATGGCGCTGCGCATGGTGG
>CAYPKV010000023.1:0-23867 GCA_964411415.1 uncultured bacterium | reverse complement strand
TTCGACGCGGGTCTGGGCGCGTTCGATCGCGCCGGACACCATGCGCGCCTCGATGGGCTGGCTGTCGTCCATCCCGAGGCGGTCCATAACGCCCAGCATGCGGTCACTGGCGAACAGCCGCATGAGGTCGTCCTCGAAGCTGACGAAGAAACGGCTCGAGCCCGGGTCACCCTGACGGCCGGCGCGGCCACGCAGCTGGTTGTCGATGCGGCGCGACTCGTGCCGTTCAGTGCCGATTATGTGCAGGCCACCCAGCTCCTTGACGAGCTTCTGGTCAGCGCGCGCGTCGTCCCGCAGCTTCTCCAGCTTGGGGATGACGTTCTCCGGCAGGCCCTCGAGCCTGGCGGCGATGGTGGCAGCCTCGTCCATCTTGTCGAGCATCACCGACTTGATGAGCAGTTCCGTGTCACTGTCGTAACGCTCGAAACCCTCGCGTTCCAGCAGCTGGCGTGCCAGCATCTCAGGGTTGCCGCCCAGCACGATGTCGGTACCACGGCCGGCCATGTTGGTAGAGATGGTGACCGCCTGGCTGCGGCCCGCCTGGGCCACGATGTCAGCTTCCCGCTCGTGGTACTTGGCGTTAAGCACCTCGTGCTTTATGCCGGACTTCTTCAGCATGCGTGACAGCAGTTCCGAGGCTTCGATCGTCACGGTACCGACCAGCACCGGCTGGCCCGTCGCGTGAACCTTCTCGATCTCCTCGACCACTGCGCGATACTTGCCTTCCAGGGTGCGGTAGACGATGTCTTCGGCGTCCTTGCGGACGACCGGACGGTTGGTCGGGATGACCAGCACGTCAGAGCCGTAGATCTCCTGGAACTCCTTCTCCTCAGTCTTGGCGGTACCCGTCATGCCCGAGATGCGGTTGTACAGCTTGAAGAAGTTCTGGTAGGTGATGGTAGCGAGCGTCTGGTTCTCGCGCTCGATCTTCACGCCTTCCTTGGCTTCGATCGCCTGGTGCAGTCCTTCGCCGAAGCGGCGCCCGGGCATGAGGCGGCCGGTGAACTCGTCGACGATGACGATCTGCCCGGCTTCGTCCTTCACGTACTGCTTGTCCAGGTGGTAGTGCTCACGGGCCCGCAGCGCCTGGCGCAGCATGTGGCCGTACTCCATGTTCTTAGTGCCGAATATGTCCTCGATGCCGAGCAGCTGTTCAGCTTTTTCGATGCCCTGCTCGGTCAGGTGGATGTCTTTGTTCTTGCCTTCAGCAGTGTAGTCGCCGGTCGGCTTTGAATCCTTGTCCGGGGCTTCCTCGCCCCGTTCGAGCTGACTCGCGACCTTCGCCATCGTGTAGTACTTGTCAGTGGCGACTTCGGCCGGACCGCTGATGATTAGCGGGGTGCGGGCTTCGTCGATGAGGATCGAGTCGACCTCGTCGATGATCGCGAAGTTCAGCGGCGTGTCTTCGCGCAGTACCAGCTGGTCCGGCCGGAAGGCCATGTTGTCCCGCAGGTAATCGAAGCCGAGTTCGCTGTTCGTTATGTAGGTGATGTCTGAACGGTAAGCGTTCCGGCGCTGCTCGGCGGTCGAACCGTGTTCGATGACGGCGACGCTCAGGCCGAGGCCACGGTAAACAGGGCCCATCCACTCGGCGCCGGTACGGGCCAGGTAATCGTTGGTGGTGACGAGGTGCGAGCCCTTGCCGCTCAGTGCGTTGAGCGCGAGCGCCAGGGTGGCGACCAGGGTCTTGCCTTCACCGGTCTTCATCTCGGCAATGCGGCCGGAGTGAAGGGCTGCGCCGCCGATCAGCTGGACGTCGTAGTGCCGCAGGCCCAGGTGACGCCGGGCGGATTCGCGCACCATCGCGAACGCGCGTGGCAGCAGCTCGTCGAGGCTGACGCCACCTTCAAGGTGTTCCTGCCGGAGAGCCATGAAAGCTGCCGCCAGGTCATCCAGGCGGGAAGTCTCATCCTCGAGTGCGTTGACGCGGGCGACGACGTCTTTCTCTAGCCGTCTGACTTCGCGGTCGTTGTTATCGAACATTTTCTGGATGAATCCGAACATCGCTACCTTTCAGTACTGCTGGTCACGCTGCGGCCGTGATGGCCTGGCTGCTGCCGGGGCCGGCGTTCTGAACACCGCAACATGTTAGCACGGGGCTGACTGCGTTCCGGTCGTATGCCCCTGCTGTTCAAACAGGCTCCGGAACCTCGATCACACTCACTGTGTTGCTGCCGTAAACCCGGGTCCGGACCGTGACCCAGCCTGGCAGGCTGAGCGGATCAAGCCGGTCCCGGCTGGGGTGCTGGAACAGGTAAGTTCCGCCAGGTGCCACCGGTCCGGCCGCCACGATCTGCGGGAACCAGTCCATGAAACCGGGCACGTCGTACGGCGGTGAGGCGAACAGGACGTCGAAGCCGCCGCTGTTCTTCACGTAATCAAGAGCGTCGGCCTGCACCACCTGCAGGCGCAGGCCCAGGCGCCGCGCGTTGCTGCGGATGACCTCGGCTGCCGGCCGGGCCAGTTCGACAGAAGTGACGTCCCAGCCGCGGCTGGCTGCCTCGAGTCCCATCGCGCCCGAGCCGCTGAACAGGTCGAGGAAACGGCCAGTGCGGAACTGCAGTGAGTCGAAGACGGCCTGACGCACCTTGGCCGGGGTCGGCCGCGTGCCGCTGCGTGGCGTTTCCAGTTCCCTGCCGCGGGCGCTGCCGCCCAGGATGCGTGGCCTGCTCATGGCATCAACATTAACGCCCATGGCGGCAATAGTGTGCCTGGCAGCCATGGCGGAGTGGCGCTGCTCATACACTCGGCCCATGAACCTCATCATCAGCTGGCTCCTCAACGCTGCCGCCCTGTGGCTGACTGCACTGATCGGCATCGGTATCCGCTTCACCAGCCTGACGCTCGGAAACGTCCTCATCGCGGCCCTCATCCTGGGACTGGTCAACGCACTCATCCGACCCATCATGCTGATCCTGACGCTGCCGGTGAACGTAGTGACGCTCGGACTGTTCACGCTGGTGATCAACGCGTTCGTGCTGTACATCGTCGCCTGGCTGACTCCGGCGATGCAGATCACCTCGTTCTGGGGTGCCTTGCTGGCTGCGGTCATCCTTAGTATCATCAGCTCACTGCTGTCCTGGATGCTGGGAAGGGGAGGCGCTTAGAAGCGCGTCCACCCGTACCGGGCTGCAACTTCTGAGCGGAGGTCACGTCAGCCGAACAGGCTCTGACAACCCGTCAAGAGGACACCCCGGCCGTCAGCCTGACGTCGGCACGGGTGCTGATTCTCAACGCCAGTTACGAGCCGTTGCACGTCTGCTCAGTAAGGCGGGCGGTGGCACTGCTCATGCATGAAATGGCTGACCGGGTCGAGGACAGTGGCCGTTTCCTGCGCACGCCGTCCAGCCTGTTCCCGGTGCCCAGTGTCATCAGGCTCAGGCGCTACGTCCGCCGGGCCCAGCGTGCCCGGGTAGCGTTCAACCGCCGTAACGTGTTCCGCCGTGACAACAGTACATGTCAGTACTGCGGTGTCGTCGCTGCAGACCTGACCCTGGACCACGTGCTGCCGCGCAGCCGCAAGGGCCCGACCAGCTGGGACAACGTCGTGGCCTGCTGCCGCAGCTGCAACGCCCGCAAGCGTGACCGGACGCCTGAAGAGGCTGGCATGGTACTGCTGCAGGAGCCGCGGGCACCGCGGTTCGTGTTCACGACAGCCTACGGGCTGTTGCCTCACATGGACCCTATCTGGAAGAAGTACCTGCCGGACGCCTGAGTGCGTGCCGCTCCAGTGCCAGGCTGACGAGCCGTTCGATAAGCTCCGGGTAACTGATGCCACCGGCCTGCCACAGGCGCGGGTACATGCTCGTACGGGTGAAACCGGGCATGGTGTTCACCTCGTTGAGCAGCAGCTGGCCACCCTCAGTCAGGAAGAAATCAACGCGGGCCAGGCCCGCCAGGTCCAGCTGCCGGAACGCCTGCAGGGCCAGGTCACGGCAGCGGTCGGCAAGTTCTGTCGGCAGCTCAGCCGGGATGATGAGTTCGGCACGGCCCTCACCGTACTTCGTCTCGTAGTCGTAGAAAGCTGAGTCGAAGCGGATCTCGCCGACCGGGCTGGCTTCGGGCCGGTCGTTGCCCAGGACGGCCACCTCGAGTTCGCGGGGGGCGTTCACGCCCTCTTCTACGATGACGCGGCGGTCGTGACTGAAAGCAAGTTCGAGACCCGCCTCAAGGGAGGCCCGGTCAGTGACGCGGCTGATGCCGACGCTCGAGCCGAGGTTGGCGGGTTTGACGAACAGGGGCCAGGTCCAGTCGCTCAGGCGGTCCAGCACTGCGGTCCGGTCAGTCAGCCACTCGCCGAGGAGGACCGGCTGCCAGGCCACCTGGGGCAGGCCTGCAGCGGCCAGCACCGCTTTCATCATCAGCTTGTCCATGGCGGCAGCGCTGCCGGCGATGTCCGAACCGACGAACGGCAGCCCGGTGAGGCGCAGCAGCCCCTGGACGGAGCCGTCTTCGCCGTTTGGGCCGTGCAGGAGCGGGAACACCACGTCGTGTGGCTCCCGGTCGCTTACTCCGGCGCTCAGACCGGCACTGCCGCTGCCGGCGGGTGCCTGACCGGCCTCGAGTGCGCGCAGGCTCGCCTGGGAGTCAAGCAGTCTGACGCTGCGGTCGATGACCAGAGCGGTCACCTCGAGCCTGCCCGCGGCAGCCTCGAGCACCGAGCGTGCTGAGGCGAGCGACACCTCGTGCTCGGCCGATTCGCCGCCGCAGAGGAGCAGCAGCCGCGGCCTGCTCAAGTGCGGAACCACCGGTGGGCGATGTGTATGTTGAGCATGATGTGTATGGTACTGCGCTGTGTGCGGGCCGTCAACCGACAGCCTCAGCCGGCCGTGACCTGACCGTCCTGCAGCCTGACGATCCGGTCACCGAAGCTGGCGGCGTGCGGATCGTGCGTCACCATGACGACCGTCCAGCCCTGCTCATCCACTCCGGAGCGCAGCAGATTGAGGACCTCGTCGCCGGTACGGCTGTCGAGGTTCCCGGTCGGTTCATCAGCCAGCACCAGCACCGGATCGTTTATGAGCGCCCGGGCCAGGGCGACACGCTGCCGCTGGCCCCCCGAGAGCTGACCGGGCCGGTGCCCCAGCCGGTCAGCGATCTGCAGCCTCCCGGCCAGGTCGGCAAGCCGGCCCGCCGCAGCAGAAGTACGACCGGCGATCTCGGCAGGCAACAGGATGTTCTCGCGGGCACTCAGGCTTGGTATCAGTTCGAATCCCTGAAATACGAAACCGATTTTCTCCCGCCTGATGCGGGTCAGGGTGTCATCGTCCAGCCCGGTGGTGTCCACCCCGCCGATGCTGACCGAGCCGGAATCAGGAACTTCCAGCAGGCCCAGCAGGTGCAGCAGAGTGCTCTTGCCACTGCCGCTCGCACCCATGATGCTGACGAAGCTGCCGGCGGCGACGTCCAGGCTGACGCCGCGCAGGGCACTTACCGTGCCGGCGCCGAGCTGGAACGTCTTGACGAGGTCGGAAGCTGCGACCGCAGGGGTCGCCGGTTGGGACTGCATGTTCACTCCTGGGGCGAAAGCGCCCGGACGGGTGCCAGCCGCGCGGCGCGCCGGGCAGGGAAGTAGGAGGCGGTCAGGGCGACGAGCGGCGAAGCCAGCATGCCGCCCACGATCAGCCACCACGGGTAGACGGGTTTCAGGTCGAAGCCGGACAGGCTCGAAGCGCCGGAAGTGACGACACCGGACAGGAGCAGACCCGCAGCGACGCCTGCGACAGTCCCGGTGAGGGTGATCACCAGGCCCTCGGCAGTCACCATGCGGGCGACACCGCTGCGGGGCAGACCGAGGGTACGCAGCACCGCCAGTTCATGCTGCCGGCCCGCCAGGTTGAGCCCCAGGGTGTTGGCCACGCCCAGCGCCGCGATGAACACCGCCAGCACGAGCAGCAGGTTGGTGGTGGCGAACACCTGACTCGCCTGGGCCAGGATGAACTCCCGGTACTCGCGGTTGAGGGTCACGTCCAGGTGCAGGTCCGGGAAGGCTGAGAGCAGGCTGTCGCGTACGTCCGCCGGTCCGGCCTGCTCGTCGAGCGTCATGACGAACAGGTCCGGGTTGCCCCCGCCGAAGTCAGGCATGAGTGAGATGGACGCCACGACTGCCTCGCCACCGCTGGTGAAGTCGACGATGACCCCACCGACGCGGAAATCACGGAAGCCAGCGGACGTCCGCAGCGAGACGGTGTCGCCCACTCCGATTCCGAACCGCTCGTGGATGCTGCTGGCGATAAGCACCTCACCGCGGGTCAGGGCAGCATGCGCGCTGGCCAGGTCACCCTGCGACCGGTAGAACTGGAAGCTGCCGAAGCCGGACTGCGGGTCGAAACGCTCTGCTTCGACCATGACCAGCGCCACGGTCCGCGCCCGGCCGGCTGGTGGTTCGAAGCGGATCGCGTTGAAAGCGACACCTGAGACGACCTCGAGGCCGGGGGCGGCCGCCAGCGCCCTCTCTTCGAAGTCATCCGGGAACGACACCGGACTGGTCACGAACAGGTCACCCAGTACCGTCGTCTCCACCCAGTCGGCCACGGTGCGGTTCACACCGGCGACCATCGCGCCGACGCCGATGGTGAGGGCGATGCCGACGACGACCATGCCGACGGCCACACCGTTGCGGCTGGAGTTGCGCACGGCCAGGTCACCACCAAGTCGGCCGGCGATGCCGAACAGGCTGCGCAGCAGGGGTCGCAGGGCGCGCGTCACCGGCTGCAGGACGCTGCGGGCAGCCAGGGTGAGTCCCACGAACAGGAGCAGCATGGTGACGGCCGCCATGACGATCGCCTGCTGGCCCTGCCATGGCCAGGCACCCGTTACCGCCGCCGCGGCGATGAGCAGCCAGCCCAGGGTGACGAGCGCAGGCCGGACCGGCTGGTCACTGCGCCGCAGCGCCGTCAGGGCCGGGGTACGGGACGCTTCCCGCGCCGGCAGCCAGCCTGCCAGCAGCGAGACGCCGATGCCGATTACAGCCGCGAGTGCCACGTTGCCGGCCGGTACGCTGATGGTACGCAGTTCGATGTTGAGCAGGGCCGCGTTGAAACCGGCCAGCAGCCAGGAGAGCAGCAGCCCCAGCAGCAGACCGAGCAGCACGCCACTGATGCTGATGAGCAGGGCTTCAAGCAGCGCCAGCCGGCCTACCTGACCCCGGGTCATGCAGATCGTCCGCAGCAGCGCGTACTCGCGGGTGCGTTCCATCACACCGGCATCGAACGTGTTGAAAGCCAGGAAACCCGCCAGGCCGAGCAGGGTGAAAGCCAGGATGCTCAGGCCACTGGCCAGGGCGTCGACCAGGCCGGTCGCCACCTCACCTGCCACCTGCGGCGGCACGACCGCGAATGACTCACCCAGCTCCGCCTGCAGGCGCTCCTGAGTGACGCTGGCCGTATGGCCCTCGCTGAGCACGAGTTCAAGCACCGAAGCCCGGCCACTTAGGCGCAGCATCTCCTGAAGGTCGCTTATGTCGACCGCGCCGACCCGCCCGAAGTTGCTGGAGCCGTAACCTTCCGAGTCACTGAGCAGGCCGCTCACCGTGAAGTCGGCCGGGCCGAACTGACTGGCGAAGGTCACCGTGCTGCCGGTCACAAGACCGCGCTGCCGTGCGAACCCTTCCGCCAGGACGATGCCGTGGCTGCCGGCTTCAGGCAGCACACCGTCAGCCAGGACGAGCGGCAGGTCATCCGCCTGATCCATGGGGAAGCCCGACAGCTGGAAGCCGGAATCGACGACCTGCACGAGGCCACCGCTGTCCACTTCTTCGTCGCGCAGCGGTTCGGTACGGTGACGCAGCACCGGATAGGCACCGCTGACCCCGGGATCGTCAAGCACCGCCGGCAGCACGTCCGCGTACTCGAACACCGCCCGGCCGTCCACGCCGGGACTGACGATCAGACCGGCCTTGCCGCTGGCGGCCTGCAGCATCTGACTGAGGTTGGCCCGCACGCTGTCACCGAGGGACAGGGTCGCGAGCACTGCAGCGATGCCCGTTGCGACACCGAGCACCGTCGCCAGGGTGCGCCACGGATGACGGGCCAGGTTACGGAGTGCCAGGCGGAGGGTGATCGGCATAGGGGGCAAGTCTAACCGCTGCTGCTGGCGTCCAGTCCCCGGCCGCTGACCTCATCCGGTACGGTCCCGTCCTCAAGGAAGCCGCTGATCGCCAGGGCGAGCCGCCGTGCCATGCCCGGGAAGTCCAGCTGCTCGCAGGCCGCCGCGGCGCGGCTGAGCAGTTCAGGCTGCCTCGCGTACCGGTCAGCCGCCTGCAGCAGCTGCTCAGCGGAGTTCACCTGCCGGCCCAGCGAACGCTCCTCGAGGAACCTGATCACGGCAAGCTCGTTCAGTCCTGCGTAGCCGGTCGCCAGGAACGGCCGGCCGACCGCCAGCGCCTCCATCACCGAGGCCGGCCCGGCCTTACCGGCCACCAGGTGGGAACCGGCCAGGATGCCGGCGACGCTGTCCGTGAAACCGTGCAGCACCAGGCGGCCCGAGCCGTCCTGCAGCTTTTCCAGCTGAGTGAGCAGCGTACGGTTGCGTCCGGTCAGCACCTCGGTGTGATGGCCGGCTTCCAGCAGCGAGCGGATGAGTGGCGTCGGATCGGCGCCGGTACCTTCACCCCCAAGCGAGATGGTCAGCCTGAGGCCTGACGTCAGCGGCGGCGGTGCGACCGGCTGCAGGAACGCAGGGGCAACCGGGTAGCCGACGACCCGCACGCGGCTGGCCGGCAGGCCCAGCTGCAGCAGCGAACGCCGGGCAGCTTCGGAAGGAGCCAGCACCAGCTCAGCCGCGGGTTCAGCCCACAGGGCACTGGCGTCCAGTGGTTCGGTGGCGAATATGAGCAGCCGGCTCCGGAGTCCGTAACGGGTCCTGGCCAGGGTCAGGCCGGTGGCCAGCCAGCCGTGGTTGGCAACGACGAGCTTCGTGCCAGCCGCGTTCAGGTCGCGGCTGGCCCTGCGTGCGAACTCAGCGAGGGTGAGCTGGTGCCAGCGGCGGGTGGCGGCCGGCAGCGTGTCCAGCAGACGCTGACCGCCCCGGATGAGCCGGGGCCGGGCCAGCAGCCACTTCCACAGTTCCTTGTGCTGGCGGTCCTGTCGTTCCAGGCCGAGTTCAGCCATGTAATCAGACACACGGGTGCGGTAACGCCCCGGCCAGGCCGCGTCGACCGCAGCCTGCATGGCCCGCGCCGTCGCCACGTGGCCGCCACCGGCCTGGATCGTGGCGAACAGGATGTCTTCACGCCCTTCGTTCATGAGCTGTACTGCCCCAGACTCAGTTCAAGCGCTTCGGTGCGGCTTCTACGCGGCCTGTAGCCGAGCAGTTCCCGGGCGCCTTCACCGGAGAAGTGCACGTCCGCCTGCATCAGCGCAGCCCGGTATCGGGTGAGCGGTGGTTCCCGGTCCGGGGCGATCACGCTGAACACTTCTTCACTGACTGCGCCGGCGAAACGCGCCAGCGGCAGCGGCAGGTCGAGCCGGGGCGGCCGGGCACCGCACAGCTCCGCGATCTCCGTGAACAGCTCCTTCCAGCTCGGTGCACCGTCATCTGCGACCACGACCGTCCTGCCCACAGCGGCGGGAGCAAGGACGGCCCGGTGCAGCCCATGAGCCAGATTGCCGCTGTGAACGGTGTTGATGCGGCTCCTGCCACCGCCGCTCAATGGCAGCAGTCCGCGTTTGAGGGCGGCAGCCACCTTCTTCAGGCTGGGGTCTTCCGCGCCGTAGGGCCACAGGCCGGGCCGCACGATGACCCAGTCGAGGCCGCTGCCGCGCACCAGCTTCTCCGCCGCGACCTTCGTCTTGGCGTACGCGTTTATGTCACCGTCCAGCGGGGCGGTTTCCGGGTCGGCATCAAGGTAGCCGCTGTAGCGGTGCACTGCGACGCTGGAGACGTGCACGAAACGGCCCACGCCCGCCCGCGCCGCAGCGTCGAGCAGCCGGGCGGTACCACGCACGTTGACCTCCCTGAATCGCGCCTCCCGACCCCAGTCGCGTACGGCCGCCGCCAGGTGTATGACGGCGTCACAGCCTTCCAGGGCGGGAGCCAGGTCCGTCTCTCCGGTCAGGTCGACCGTGGTCAGTTCAGGGTCCAGTCCGTCCAGGCGGCGCAGGTCAGCCCAGGGGGTGACCAGGGCACGCACTGCTTCACCCTGGCTCAGCAGCTCGCTCACCGTGGCCGAGCCCAGGAAGCCGTGGGCGCCACTGACCGCGATCCTCACTGGAACGCCCCCTGCCGCAGGAGTGAGGACAGGTCGGTGGCTAGGCCGAGCGCCAGGTGGATCAGGAACGGCCACAGTATGGAGCGGGAGCGCCAGGCGATCACACCGAAAAGCAGTCCCGCGGGGATCGCCGCCAGCAGCTCCGGGAACGGTTTGCCCAGATGGATCAGCGCCGAGGCCACGGTCTGCAGCCAGATGGCGTTGACGGGTCCCCAGCCGCGGCTCAGCAGACCCTGCAGGAAACCACGGTAGAAGAACTCGTAAGCCAGGTAATAGCCGGCATACATGAAGCACCAGACCAGCAGGAGAACCGGGGTGGCGGCGATGCCGGGGCCGGTCCACGGGTACTCAGTCTGGAACACCGGATCGGCGGTCGCCAGCCAGCCGAGCAGGACGGTCAGCGGCACTCCGACCATGGTGATGCCCGCCCCGAAGCGCCGGTCACCGGTCTGCAGGCCCAGCTCAGCAGGCCGCGCGCGCAGCAGGCGGCTGAGCAGCAGCGGGACGAGCAGGAACAGCAGCACCGTCCAGGCTACCCGCCCGGCCGCTTCCGCCAGTCCGGGCTGGCCGGCCGCGGCCCGGGACCACCACAGAACCTGCAGCAGCAGGGCGCACAGCAGCGTGAACCAGGTGCGCTCGGTGCCACTCTGAAACAGCTCCGAAAGACCCCTGCCCAGTTCCCCCAGGGCTGCCCGCAACGCCTTAAAGGTCCTTCTGGTACAGCCGGTAAGTCTTGTAGGCAGTTCCCCCGGCTGCCTCGATCGCCCGGTTCGTCGCGGTGTTCGTCTCCAGCACCCACGAGCACTCACCGTCGGTGTAGCCGCGCTTCATCGCGTTCATGGCCACATCGTTGATGAGGACGAGCTCGAGGCCGCGGTTCCTGAACTCCGGCATGATGCCCATGATCGGCAGGCGGGTCCGCGTGATGATGCTCCTGCGCCGCAGCAGCGTGAATATGCCGGTCGGCAGCAGGCGGCCGTTCATGCGCTGGAACAGCTGATTGACGTCAGGCAGGGCGATGGCGGTGCCTGCGACCTGGCCGTCTACCTCCACGAACAGTGCCAGGGCCGGGTCGATGATGAGCCGCAGTTCGCTGACCAGGTGCGCGAACTCCTTCTCCGTGTACTTGACGAAACCCCAGTTCTTCTCCCAGGCCTCGTTGTAGAGGCGGCCCAGGATGGCGGCGTCCCGGTCAAGGTTCTTCACGTCGACCTGGCGGACCACCGGCCGGTAACGGTTCCTTACCCGTTCTGCCAGCCGCTGCAGTTTCGGTGTCGGCCCCTGGCTGACGTCGAAGCGCCACGCGAGCAGGTCCATCACCTTCGCGTAACCGGCTTCCTCGGCCCAGTGCGGGTACGAAGGCGGGTTCTGGGGCATCATCAGGAACGGCGGCTCGTCGAACGCGTTCAGCTGGAACCCGGAACCGTCGTTCATGCTCGGGTTCGCGGGACCGCGCACCGCACTGCGGCCCAGCTGCCGGGCGTGGTCTTCGACCGCCTGCCACAGCGCCGCCGCTGCTGCACCGTCCTCAGCTTCGAAGAAACCGAAGAACATGATGTTGTCACCGTGGGTGGCGTTGTGGTTGTCGTCGTCGATGGCGGCGATGCGGCCGACCGTCCGGCCGTCCCGTTCGGCCAGGAACAGCTCCATGCGGGCATGTTCGAAGAACGGGTTCTTCGCCGGCGTGAACTTCTCCCACTCCGAGATGAGCAGCTGCGGCACGAACGCCGGATCGTCACGGTGGAGGCGGTAGGGGAGTTCAATGAAGCGCCTGAGTTCACTGCGCCCCGCCACCGGTTTGACGGTCAGTGCCACCTCAGATCACTTGCAGGCGCCGGCCGACCGTTCCGAACGCTTCGAGCAGCCGGTCGAGCTGTTCCGAGCTGTGGTTGGCGTTGACGCTGGTGCGGATGATGCTCTCACCGGGCGGGACTGCCGGTGGCAGTGCCGGGGTGGTGAACACGCCTTCGGCCCACAGTTCTTTCCAGAACAGCATGGCCAGGTCATCGGTTCCGATGAACACCGGCACGATCGGCGTCTGCGAACCAAGCGTGTCGAAACCGAGCTGGTTCATGCCGTCACGCAGGTGCCGGACGTTCTGCCACAGCTTCTCGCGGTGCCACGGTTCTTCGTCCATGATCTCGAGCGCCCGCAGTGCGGCCGCCATCTGCATCGCCGGCAGTGCCGCCGTGAAGATGAATGACCGGGCCGTGTGCTTGACGAAGTTGACGACCTCGCGCTGACCGGCGATGAACCCTCCGACACTGGCGAGTGACTTCGAGAACGTACCGATGATCAGGTCGACCTCGTCCTCCAGGCCGAAATGCTCAGCGGTGCCTCGGCCCGTCGCTCCGAGTACGCCGGTGGCGTGGGCCTCGTCGACGATCAGGCGCGCACCGTACTGACGGGCCAGGCGGACCAGTCCGGGCAGGTCCGCGATGTCGCCGCTCATGCTGAAGATGCCGTCGGTGACGATCAGGCGACCACCCGGCCTGCCCGCGTCGCGGCGCAGAAGTTCCTCAAGCTGACCGAGGTCGGCGTGGTCGTACTTGCGCAGGGTCGCCCACGACAGACGGGCGCCTTCGTACAGGCTCGCGTGGTTCTCGCGGTCGAAGTACATGATGTCGTGCCGGCCCGCCAGCGTGCTGATGGCACTGGTCGAGGCGAGGAAGCCGGCGCTGAACGTAAGTGCTGATTCCTTGCGCAGGAACCCGGCCAGCCGCTCCTCCAGGCGTTCGTGCAGCGAGAGGGTGCCGGTCAGGAAGCGCGAACCGGTGCAACTGGTACCGAAGTCATCCAGTGCGCGGATGGCGGCTTCTTTCAGGCGGACGTCCTGGGTCAGGCCCAGGTAGTCGTTCGAGCCGGTGATGACCATCTCACGCCCGGCAACGGTGACGCTGCCACCGTGCTGGCGTTCGATGGCCTTGAAGTATGGGTGCATACCGGCGGCTTCTGCCTCGTCAGCACGGGTGAACGCCAGGGCGCGTCCGAATACGTCAGCTGGGGCGAACCCGGCCGCCTTGTCCTCATCCACCACGGCAGGTGGGGCATCGATCATCTGTTCCGGCAACTGATTCCTCCCGCGGAGATTGTGACGTTCCGCGCAGTTTGGCGAATGATACTACGCTACCGCCTGCATCATGTCAGGCCAGCAGCCGCGAATGTCCGGGCAACTGCCGGCATCAGGGCAGCCGGTGAGCGTCAGGGCGTTTATAATGCAGTCGTGAACACCACCGATACGGCAGCGATGCCCGGTGCCGCCGCCCTGACACCAGTGGCACTGCGGCAGGCTTCACAGACCGATGCCGGACTGATCCAGGAGCTTTACCTGAGGACGCCCGGCTATTTCGAGATAATCTCCATCCCCCAGCCAGTAGCGTCTGAGACGGAGGTCGAGCTGGGTCTGGCCCTGGCTGACGAACGCCGTCACGTGGCCATCGTTACCGCGCTGCCGGAGCGGGCTCCGGACTGGGAACTGACCGATCCGGTCACAGGCCGGCTGGCTGTGGGTGTACTTGATTACAAGCTTGATTACCCTGCCCGTGGTGACGCCACCGTCAACCTGATCCTCATCCCGGGCAGCCTGCAGGGCCGTGGTTTCGGACGTGATACGGTCCGGCTGCTGGAGGACAGCCTGCGGGGGCGCTGCCAGCGTCTGCTCGCAGCGATCTACGGTCAGAACGACCGGGCCCAGCGTTTCTGGCTTTCGCTTGGCTACCGGTTCGCAATCGATGCAAAGCCGAACCTGGACTGGTACGCTAAGGAGCTTGCAGTTCAGGCTGCAGCCCCGCTCTAACGGAGGCAATGATTCAGATGACAGGTGATGAATAGATGATCAGCGTAACGGATTTGCGTACTGGCACCAAGGTGACTATGGATGGCGGTCTCTGGGAATGTGTGGAGTACCAGCACCAGAAGATCGGCCGTGGTGGCGCCAAGGTGGTGGCCAAGTTCCGGAACCTGGAATCTGGCGGCACCGTGGAGCGGAGCTTCAACTCCGGTGAGAAACTGCAGGACATCTTCATCGATTACCGCAACCTGCAGTACCTCTACAACGACGGTGAGACCTTCACGTTCATGGACACCGAGACGTATGAGCAGCCGACCCTGACCGCCGCCCAGATGGGTGACGCGGCCCAGTGGCTGAAGGAGAACATCGAGGTCGCAGTCGACTACTACCAGGACCGCCCGCTCAAGGTGACCCTGCCCAATACCGTGGAACTGAAGATCGTTCAGACCGACCCGGGCGTCAAGGGCGACACGGTTTCAGGCGGCTCCAAACCGGCAGTGCTGGAATCCGGCGCTACCGTCAACATCCCGCTCTTCGTTGAAGAGGGCGAGGTCATCCGAGTCGATACCCGGACCGGTGAGTACCTGGGGCGTGCCTGATGGACATCCGGGAACTGAAGCGCCTGCTGGCGGCTGTTGCTGACGCTGACATCGGTGAGTTCGCGCTTGAAACGAGCGACTACAAGATCAGCCTGAAGCGTGGCCAGGCTGCCGTGACCCAGGTCCAGGTGGCCAGCGTTCCGGTGCAGGCTGCAGTTCCCGAAGCTGCGGCCCCCGCAGCTCCTGCTGCCGCGCCCACTGAATCCGGCGTTGCTGCGGCCCTGGATCCACAGCTGACTGATGTGAACGCACCCATCGTCGGCACCTTCTACGCGGCACCCGCGCCGGACAGCCCTGACTACGTCCGCGTCGGCGACCGGGTCAGCCGCGGCACCGTTCTGTGCATCATCGAGGCGATGAAACTCATGAACGAGATCGAAGCTGAGACTGATGGCGTGATCGCTGAGATCCTGGTCAACAACGAGGATCCGGTCGAGTACGGGCAGACGCTGTTCCGTATCCGCCCGGCCTGAGGCGGCGTATGTTCCGGAAGATCCTCATCGCCAACCGTGGCGAGATCGCACTGCGCATCCTGCGGGCAGCCCATGAACTCGGCATCGAGACCGTCATCGCCTACTCTGAGGCTGACGAGAGCTCGCTGCCTGTGCTGCTGGCTGACGAGAGCATCTGCGTGGGCCCCGGCCCCGCGGCCGGCTCGTACCTGAACGTGCGCAATATCCTCTCCGCGGCCATAGTGACCGGTGCGGAGGCGATCCATCCCGGCTACGGCTTCCTTGCGGAGAACGCAGAGTTCGCCCAGAAGTGCGAGGAACACAACCTGGTCTTCATCGGTCCCCGTCCGGAGAACATCCGGCTGATCGGTGACAAGGCCAGCGCCCGCAAACTCGCCCGCGAGGCGGGAGTGCCGCTCACGCCGGGCAGTGAGGAGCTGGCAGGACTCGCCGAAGCGAAGTCGTTCGCGGCTGAGATCGGCTATCCCGTAATCCTCAAGGCCAGCGCCGGTGGCGGTGGCCGGGGCATGCGGGTCGTGCATTCCGAAGACGGACTCGAACGCGCCTTCGTCAGCGCCCAGGAAGAAGCCCGGGCAGCGTTCGGCAACCCCGAGCTGTACCTGGAACGCTACCTCGAGGAACCACGTCACGTGGAGATCCAGGTGTTCGGTGACGGTGAGGGCAACGTGGTCCACTTCTACGACCGCGACTGTTCGATCCAGCGGCGTTACCAGAAGATCCTCGAAGAAGCCCCCAGCCTGCTGGATCCGGCGATCCGTGAACGCATCGCTGAAGCTGCCGTCGGCCTGGCCCGCCACATCAACTACCGTGGCGCCGGCACCTGCGAGTTCCTGGTCGACCGCCAGGGTGAGTTCTACTTCAGTGAGATGAACACCCGCATCCAGGTGGAGCACCCGGTGACCGAGATGGTCACCAGCTTCGACCTCGTGCAGGAACAGTTCCGGGTCGCTGCCGGCCTCGGCCTCAGCATCAGCCAGGCTGACGTCAACGTCGAGGGCCATTCGATCGAGGTGCGTGTCAACGCCGAAGACCCCGATCATGACTTCCGGCCGTCAGCCGGAGTCATCACCGACCTGCACTGGCCCGGCGGTCCCGGCGTGCGGGTCGACTCCCACGTTTACGCCGGCTACCGCATCCCGCCCACTTACGACAGTCTGGTTGCCAAGATCATCGTCTGGGCACCAACGCGGGACGAGGCCATAAGGCGCATGCAGCGTGCACTGCGTGAGACAGTCATCGAGGGCGTCAAGACGACCATCCCGTTCCACCTTCGTGTGCTGGAAAACGCTTTCTACCGTCGCGGTGACGTATACACGAACTTCGTGCCGCGGCGAATGCTCGGCTGAACCAGGGAAGAGAGGCTGAACCAAATTGGCCAGGCGCAAAGCCCGCGAGTTGGCTTTCAGAACGCTGTTCATGGCGGAACGAAGCGACACCCCGATCCTGGAAGTATGGCAGGAGGTCCTGGGTGACCTCGACGAAGCCGAACTGGCTGACGATTCCGAAGAGGCGTACGGCGATCCGCTCGACGAACGTGGCCTCGAGTTCGCAGCCAGCCTGGTCCGAGCCTGGGACGCGAACCGGGCGAAGATCGACGAGACCCTGCTTGCTTCCCTTGAAGGCTGGACCTTCAATCAGATGAACCAGTCAGACCTGAACATCCTCCGACTTGCTGTCACAGAGCTCCTGCACGAACACGATGTGCCACCCGAAGTCACGATCGAGATGGCGGTCAGGCAGGCGAAGAAGTTCGGCGGGGAAGAGTCCGGCAAGTTCGTCAACGGCGTACTTGGCCGCGTGTACCGCCATCCTGACTTCAGGGAGCACCGCGGTGGCTGACCAGCACGCGCAACTGATGAAAGGCCGGCCGGTCGCTGACGCCGTCCTCGCCCGCGTCACCGCGGCGGCCGCTCAGCTGGAGCGGCCGCCACGCCTCGTGTTCGTACGGGTCGGTGAAGACCCTGCCAGCGCCTCGTACGTGCGATCCAAGGAACGCTCTGCGCTGCAGACCGGCATCGACGCCAGCACGACCGTGCTGCCTGAAAGCACCAGCCAGGCTGAGCTTGAGTCGCTGCTCCGCGCACTGTCGGCCGATGATGCTGTCGATGGCATCCTGCTGCAGCTGCCACTGCCCGCCGGACTGGACTCAGTGTCAGCGATCGCCTGCATCGATCCTGACAAGGACGTCGACGGCCTGCACCCCAGCAACGTCGGCCGGCTCTGGAACGGCGAGGAAGGTCTGTTCCCCTGCACCGCCCTCGGCCTCATCGAGATACTCGATCATTACGGTGTCGAGATCCGCGGCCGGGAGGTCGTCATCGTTGGCCGTTCCCAGCTCGTCGGCAAACCGGCGGCGGCCCTCTTCCTGCGGCGCGACGCCACCGTGACCGTCGCCCACTCACGCACAACTGACCTGAAGTCCGTCACTGCACGGGCTGACATCGTTGTCGCGGCAGTCGGCGTGCCCGGGCTGATCACGAAGGAACACGTACGGTCCGGCGCTGCGGTTCTGGACGTCGGACTGACACGCGTCGACGGCAGGATCCGCGGTGACGTGGCTCCGGACGTGGCTGAGACCGCCGGCTGGCTGACTCCGATGCCGGGTGGTACGGGCCTGCTGACGGTGGCGATGCTGCTCGTCAACACGGTCGACGCAGCCGTGCGCAGGCGCAGCAGGGCAGGTTGATGCGGGAGATCCTGCTCAACACGCCGTTGATGGCTGCGTTCGCAGCCACTCTGCTGGCACAGGCTCTGAAGGTCGTGATCGTGCTCATCACTGAACGCCGGCTGGCCCTGGACAGGCTGCTGGAGACGGGTGGCATGCCCTCGTCGCATTCAGCCGCAGTCGCTGCGATCGCCACTGTCCTGGGCCTGCAGTACGGGTTCGGCAGTCCCTACTTCGCCCTTGCGGCCGTGTTCGGTTCGGTCGTCGTCTATGACGCCACTGGCATAAGGCGGGCTGCCGGCAAGCAGGCAGAACTGATCAACGACCTGGTCAACGAACTGGCCCACCTGTTCGACGAAGGCTTCCGGCCGCTCGCCCTGAAGACCCTGCTCGGTCACACCTACCCGCAGGTGCTCGTAGGAGTACTTCTGGGCATCGGCACCGGCCTGGCTTTCGCACTCTGAACCCGATTGACAGTCAGCTGTCCTGAACATCACCCCCTGAGCTGTCCGGCCCGGGAGCGTTCCTGGGCCGGGCGACAGCTGCGGTCGCTGACCAGACAACAGCTGAGCCGGCTGCCCGCAGCACGTGGCGGCAGGCTTCCAGGGTGGCCCCGGTGGTCAGGACGTCATCGACGAGCAGTACACGCTGCGGCAGCACCCGCGGAGCAGCGGCAGAGAGCGTGAAGGCGCTGGCAACGTTGCCATGCCGGTCATGTGTGGCGAGGCGCGCCTGCTGACCGGTCGGCCGTGCCCGTGACAGCAGCCGTAAGTACGGCACCTGCAGCCGGTCCGCACAGGCCCGGGCGATGAGTTCAGCCTGGTTGTAGCCGCGTTCACGCAGGCGCTTCGGATGCAGTGGCACGGCGGTGACTGCCGAGGGACGCCAGCCGCGCCGCCTTACCTGCACCGCCAGCTCTGCAGCCAGTGGTTCAGCCAGGCGGGTCACCCCGGCGAACTTCAGCGCCCGGACAGCTGCCGCCAGGCGGCCATCGTAGCGGCCCAGAGCCAGCAGGCCGGGCTCATGCACGGCATCGAACAGCTGCGCCAGGCAATCAGGGCAGAGGCCGGCAGGACCGGTCCTGCGCCGGTTACAGGCCGGGCAGGCCGCCAGGCTGCTGAGTAAGGTCAGCATGGTTAACAGTGTGCCGCAGCGGCCGCCGGCTGTGCTCAGCAGTTTGGCAGTTGCCTCTTAAGTGACGGCAGCAGATCAGTTCAGCGGTTCCGGTAAGCGAGCGTTCCGAGCAGCTCCAGCATGTGCGTGGCTGCCGCTGCAGAGGGCAGGGCGCTCACGACCTCAGTCAGGACAGTGAGCGAACTGCGGGCCAGCTGCTCCGCCTGCTGCTGGGCGTGCCTGATGGAACCGGTCAGCTTCAGCTGCTGCAGCAGCCAGTCGATGTCTGCGGCAGTGCGCTGCGCGGCGGGCCGGAGCAGCTTCTCGGCAGCGGCGCCCGCGACGGCACTTCCCGCGTTCGCGAAGAAGTGGGCGAGGATGAGGGTACGTTTCGCCTCCGTCAGGTCACCGGCGGCTTCCTTGCCGTAACCACCTGCGGCCTCGTCTGCACCGGTTAAGTTCAGGACGTCGTCACGGATCTGGAAGGCGGCGCCCAGGTCCAGCCCGGCCGTCGTGAACTCTGGCGCCGGCTCGCGGCCGGCGAGCAGGGCACCGAGGCGCAGGGGCGTGACGACCGTGTACCAGGCGGTCTTCAGCCTGACCATCTCCAGGTACTCGGCTTCGCTTACGTCCAGGCGGCCTGTTTCAACCCAGGACAGGTCGAGGTGCTGACCTTCGGCCGTGCGCGCTATGGTCGACAGGAACTCGTTCAGCACCGCACTGCTGGCACCGCTGCCGATGAGCTGCTGCCACATGACGACGTGCAGGCCGTCCCCGACGTTGAGCGCTACCGGCATGCCGACCTGACGGTGCAGTGCCGGCTCGCCACGGCGCAGCAGGGAATCGTCTTCGATGTCGTCGTGGATGAGCACCCAGGCCTGGAACAGTTCCAGCGCGGACGCGGCAGGCAGTGCCTCTTCCGCAGTGAGTCCATGCGCGAGTGCTGACAGGAGCGTCAGGGTGCCACGGACGAGCTTGCCCGGTCGCCGGGGGTAATCGGCCAGGAGCCGGCGGTAGCGGGCGATCTCCGGGTTGGCGTGTTCCTGCGCGGGAAGGCCCTGCAGCATCGTTCGCTGCAGGGCCGAGGTGAGCGGTGCCAGCGCACTGTCCAGCGTGCCGCTCACGAGAAGATCAGGATTATTACCCAGAAGGCGATCAGTATGCCGCCGAGGAGCAGCAGCAGGTACGGGAACGACACTGAGTAGGCCGCGTTGACCAGCTTGCGGACGTCCTTGCGGTCGAGGTCTTTGCCACTGCCCATGCTTTGCCTGCTCAGACCGAGCGCCGCTTCGGGTCGAAGGCATCGCGCAGGCCGTCACCGATCAGGTTCCAGCACAGGATGGCGATGACGATGGGGATGCCGGGCAGGAGCAGCCACGGTGCGAACTGGATGCCGATGCCGCGGCTCGTCGCGTCACGCAGCAGCATGCCCCAGCTGGCGGTGTCCGTCTCACTGGGACCGAGGCCGATGAACGACAGACCGGTCTCCACCAGGATGAACCCGGGGATGGACAGGGTCAGGTTGACGATGACGTACGACGCGGTCGCCGGCAGCAGGTGCCTGAACAGGATGCGCAGTTCACTGAGTCCCATCGCCTTGGCGGCCGAGGCGTAATCGGCCTCGCGCAGCGACAGGATGAGCCCGCGGATGACGCGTGCCAGTCCGCCCCAGCCGATGAAGCCCAGTACGACGACTGTCAGCAGGAATATCTCGCCAGAGTTCATCTGCAGACCGAAGGACTGTGCGATCGGGTTGCGTGGATCGCGCAGCAGCGTCAGCAGGATTATGAGCAGGAACAGGTCCGGGATGGCTGCGATTATCTCGATGACCCTCATGATGAGGTCGTCGACCCAACCGCCGTAGAAGCCTGCCAGGCCGCCGAAGAACAGTCCCAGGAACAGCGCTACCCAGACTGCCAGCACACCGATCGTCAGTGACAGCTGACCTCCGTACAGGATCCGCGAGAACACGTCCTTACCCAGGTTGTTCGTGCCGAGCAGGAATATGCGTGCTGGTTCGTCCACCCCGAACAGGTGCAGGTCGCTCTGCCAGATGCCGAGGATGCTGTAGCTGGCCGCGGGACGGCGGACGAACCACTTGATGGGGTACGGACCGGCCTCGATGTCCTCCGTCCACACCCGCTGGCGTGTGACGGGGTCGCGTTCTTCCTTTGTCAGGTATATGTACGGAGCGGTCAGGCGGCCGGTTTCAGCGTCCCGCCAGTGGATCTGGGAAGGCGGGTGGTAAGCGGCGCTCGGTGAACGCCGGTACTCGTTGACGCCGTACGGAGCGAGGAAGCCTGCGAAGATCGTGATCAGGTACATGATCACCAGCACGCCACCGCCGATGAGGGCGGCCTTGTGACGGCTGAACTGCTCCCAGATGACCCGGCCCTGCGACTTGCCTTCCCGTGAAGGGCCGCTTTCAACGGCCAGGATGTCGGTCACCGGGATGTTGTTGTTCTGCTCTGCGGCCATCAGTTGTACCTGATTCTCGGGTCAACGACTGCCAGGAGCAGGTCGCCCAGCAGGTTGCCGATGATGAGGAGGAGGGTCGAGATCACGATGAGGCCGAGGTATACGAACACGTCGCGCATGTTCAGCGCGTTGAGGAACGCGGGGGTGATCCCCGGCCAGGAGACGACGATCTCTACGAGGCCCGCACCGCCGACCAGTGACGGCAGCAGGCCGCCGATGCCGGCCACGAACGGGATGAGCGCCGGCCGCAGGGCATGCTTGTAGGTGATCGAGCGTTCGCCCAGGCCTTTGGCACGGGCGGTGCGGATGAAGTCACTGCCCATGTACTCAAGCATCTGACCGCGCAGCACGCGGGTGAATCCTGCGATGCCGCCGGTGGCGATGACGAAGCCCGGCATGATCATGTGCCAGAAGATGTCCCACACCTTCTGCAGTGGCGTCATGTTCAGGTGGTTGCTGCTGGTCATCTGAGCGACGGGTAACAGCAGCTGGTTGTAATCGAACAGCTCACGTGTCCAGGTCCGGACCGTGAATATCAGCAGGATAAATAGCAGTGCAAGGAAGAAATTCGGGATCGCCAGGGCGACGTACGAGAAGAAGCTGATGATCTGGTCACCGAGCGAGTACTGCCTGACGGCCGAGTAGACCCCGAGTGGGATCGCAAGTACATATAGGAGCACCGTTGAGTAGATGACCAGGATCATCGACCGGCTGATGGGGCCGGAGATGACGTTCCAGACGGGCTGGTTGCTGGACATCGAATCCCCCAGGTCGCCGCGGGCGATGTTGCCTATCCAGCGTACGAACTGGATTGGCAGCGGCTGGTCCAGGCCGAAGCGGGCTCGCATGCGCTCGAGCGTTTCTGGCTGGACGTTGGGGTCGAGCTCACGCGCGGTGAAGAAGTCACCGGGAGTCAGCTGCGAGATCATGAAGGCAAGGAACATAGCCCCGATGAAAGTCGGGATCAGGTGCAGGAAGCGGCGGAGGATGAAAGGACCCAAGACGAAAACCTCGGTTGCGTCACGTCCGGCCCTGGCTGTCGCAGGGATCAGGGCAGGGGCCGGGGTGAGGCAGCTGCAGGGGTGGAGATGTGGTCTCCACCCCTGAGTGATCAGGAAACTTTACTGACTCTTACTGGAAGTAGGTCAGCGAGATGCTGCGGACACCGACGGCGTCGCTGGCGACTTCGATCGGGAAGTTACCGGCAACGTTGCTCAGCCAGCTGGCGTGGGCCGTGGGGCTGACGGTGTAGATGATGGGCTGCAGGTTGGCTTCGATGGCCTGGAGTTCGTAACCGATCTCGCGGGCAGCTTCGGTGTCGAGCTCCTGGCGGCCCTGGTAGTACAGGCGGCCCATCTGGAGTTCCTGCGGAGTCACGAAGGTTTCGGACTGGTTGTACATGTGGAGGTTCGTGCCCCACGGTACGACGTTGCTGCCGAAGGGCCAGTCGCGGTTACCGCCGGTCAGGCCGATCAGGATGGCGTCGAAGTCGCGGTCATCACCGACGGAGGTCAGCTGGCCGACCATCAGGTTGAAGTCGAGCGGCAGGACGTTGACGTTCACGCCGACCTCGCGGGCAGCGTCGGCGAAGATCTGGACGATCTGTTCGCGCTGGACGGCACCGGCGTTGGTGGTCAGGGTGAAGCCGAGCTCCCAGCCGTCGGCGTCGACGAGGAAGCCGTTGGCGTTGCGGGAGACGAAGCCGATGCCGGCGAGCAGTTCAAGGGCGGCCTCGGGGTCGTAGTCGAAGCGCGGTGCGTCTTCGCTGACCCAGTAGTCGTACACCTGGTAGACCGAGTTGTACATCGGCTCGGCGCTGCCCTGGTAGACGAGGTCGACCATGGCGGCACGGTCGGTCAGGTGGCTCATGGCACGGCGGAAGTCAGCGTTGCGGAACAGCTCTTCCTTCTTGGGATCGGAGGCCTTGTTCCAGTTGAAGACGATGAACTGGCTGCTGGCAACCGGGCTGATGTTCTCGTGGATCACGGCGTTCAGTTCACCGTTGTTGATGGCGTTGGCGATCAGGCCGATGTCATCGAGGTTACGGGGGCTGAAGGTGTCGAGCTCACCGGCGAGGTACAGGTTCAGGGCAGCGTCGGTGTCAGTCACCGAGGTGAAGCTGAGGGCGTCCAGGTAGGGGAGGGCGTTACCCTGCTCGTCGACGTTCCAGTCGCCGAAGTAAGGGTTGCGCTCCATCACGAGGCGTTCACCGAGCTGGTGGACGGTCGGGACGAACGGGCCGGCGCCAACGAGCTGGCTGACGTCGACGTTGTTGCCCCACAGTTCGGCGATGGCTGCGCCGCCGCCGGAAGCGAAGACCGGACCGAAGACGTGGTCGGGCATCGGGGAGGTGGCAACGACAGGCATGGCCTGGCGGTCAGGGGTCGGGAACGTGTAGACGAGGGTGGTGTCGTTCACGAGTTCCACGGTGATGGGGGCGCCGTCGATGAACCAGCTGTCGTAACCGTTCGAGCCGGTCGCAGGATCGGTCTCGATCAGGTAGGTCAGGTAGTAGTCGTTGGCGTCGAGGGGCTCGCCG
>CAYPKV010000022.1:0-23901 GCA_964411415.1 uncultured bacterium | reverse complement strand
AAGGCAGGCTGTGTGAGAGAAAACCGTCCACCAAAACCAGAGCGGTTCCTTGTGATCCATGATGTTGAAAAGCGAGCCATTAATCTCCATGGCGGCATTGGTTGGCGTCAGAGTCAATGTTGGGTGCGGCGGCTCGAACAAGCCCAGGATGTCGACGCTGATTACACCGACTCCGTTGAAATCGCCCCGTGGGTAAACATTCTGAAACATATCCACAGTCGTCGACACACCACTATCCGCCGAAGTCATCGCCGGAATGATCACACCGCATGTGATCCCGACCAAGCCCAACTGAGTTTCGATGCAGGCCGGGGCGGGCGCTCCAGATGAAGAGGGGAAAACCTGGCTGAGAGGGGTGTATTCCGACATATCCGGCACGCAATATGAATTTCCATTTAACTGTTTGCTGCAGGGAGCAGCCAGCACAGCTATTGCCTTAGTTGTTAAGGCATGCTACACTGCCGGGACAAGCCAGCCCGGAGGAGCAAACATGTCTGACACCGACACCAACTTCCTGAGCACCGAGCAGTTCCTGCACAACTGGCTTGGCCACAGAAGGCTTACCCGCAGGATCATTGAAGCGTTCCCAGAGGACCAGCTGTTCTCGTTCCAGATCGGCGGCATGCGTACCGCGGCCGACATCGCGCATGAACTGCTGCAGGTCGGCGTACCCGTCGTCAGGCAGGCCGGTGGCCAGGCGATGCCCGATTACGAGTCGGAGAACCCGTACAGCTCCAAAGCTGAACTGCTCGAAGCCTGGGACGAAGATACCGAGGCGCTGCAGGCGGCGTTCAACGCACTGACTGCCGAGCAGTTCGACGCCGGGCTGTTGCTGTTCGGCAGCTTCCAGGCCAGCGGCCGGGGCCACCTGGTATACGCCCTTGACAACGAACTTCACCACCGCGGGCAGCTGTACGTGTACCTGCGCGCACTGAACGTCGAACCCCCGGCGTTCTACGAGCGGGACATGGTGGCCTGAAGATCCGGCACAGACAGTAACCGTCGACTCGCACTGACGTAAGTATGGCTGGGGGGTCACCGGAACATCGGCGATCCCCCAGCCATACTTCGATTATTCAGCTCAGGCAGTGCCGTTGGGGTTGTCTATGAGCAGGCGCCAGCCATGCTCTTCGTCGTAGACGGCCACGTCAGAGGTGGAGCCTGACATCGAGACTTCCGAACCGTCCGGACCGGTGCCGCTTATGGTCCAGTCCGCGACGCCCAGGCCGTAGTTGCCGGACTGGTACACGTGCCGTACGTTCATCTCGATGGGCAGGTTCACTGCCAGGAACTGTTCCAGGCCGCCACGGATGGCGTCTTCCCCGCTGAGTGGGTGGCCCGGGGCCGGGACGAACACTGCCCCCGGCGCCATCAGCGCCAGGGGTCCGTCAACATCCCGGGAGTTGAACAGTTCAGCGAACCTCAGGTGCAGCTTTTCAAGTTCCGTGACTTTACCCGCCATCTCAATCATTGCCCTTCCCGGCAGCGTTACCTGCCTGGTCAACTTTCTGCACTTCTACTGCCTGCGCCACTTCCGCACTGTCAGCCAGGCCGGAAAGCAGGTCGCTCTCAGACTGCTCTGTCCGCGCGGGCAGCAGGCAGCCATCGGGCCCGCACACCGCGCTGTCGTCGCCACCTACGATCTTCAGGCCTTTCAGTTCGCCACTCACGCCGCCACCACCTGACGCTCTGCCCAGGCCTTCTGGAGGGCTTCGACTATGAGTTCCACCCGCTGCGCGCCCGCGATCCCGTACTTGCGGTCGATGACGAGGAACGGCACGCCGTTCGCACCCAGAGCAAGCACCTCGTTGTGATCAGCCTCGACCTGGTCTCGGTACTCGCGGGATTCCAGAGCCTGGCGCGCAGCCTCAGCATCCAGCCCGAGGCGCTCAGCGAACGGAACGAGGTCATCGACTTTCCACAGCGGCGCCCGGTTGCCGAAGTACTCACGGAACAGCAGGTCCCATGCCTCGTTCTGGCTGCCCTGAGCGCTCGCCCAGGCCAGGAACTCATGCGCCAGTGTGGTGTTGCCGACGTGATTATCAACCACGTGATACCGCTCCAGTCCGACTTCCTTCGCGAGTCCCAGAAGCTGCTGACCCATCTGCTGCACCTGGGCAGCCGGGACGCCCCGCTGGGAGCTCAGAAGATCGACCGTGTTCATGCTCTGGCCTTCTGGCATGTCACTGAGCAGCCGGAACGACCTGTGCACGAGCTCTACCTCGTCAGCATGCCCGAACTGCTCCAGTGCCTGATTCACGCGCTCATTGGCTATTCCGCACCACGAGCACACGACGTCTTCCCAAAGTTCGATCTTCACGAGGCCTCCTTCTGAAACCCAATCGTGCTGTTTCCAACTATTCCACATTGAACAGTTGGAGCCCGGTCGGTTAGGATACACATATGTTCCCGAACACAGACATGGAGTCCACGCCACTCAAACCATGTGCCACCGTCGATGATCCGTTCACCAGCGACCTCGCCTGGCTCATGCACCGCGCCGTCCGCGTTCTCACTGAAGATTTCGATTCAGCCTGCCAGGCCAACGGCCTGCGCGACATGCGCGACCCGATGGTCCTCGCCGTTGCCGCTGACGGCACGGCGCGCACACAAACCGAGATCGCCAACACCCTGGGGCTGGAGAAGTCCACCCTCATGTCGATAATCGACAGGCTCGAGGAGCAGGGCCTCCTCACCAGGGAGACTGACCCGGACAACAGGCGAATCCGCCTTCCCCGGACCACGGAATCCGGCCAGGTCCTGCTCGACAAGATACTTGAAGACCGTGACAACACGGTCAACCAAACCCTCGCCAGCTTCGGTGCTGACGAAATCCGGCAGCTGCGCACGTTCCTGTGGCGGATCGCGACCCGCCAGCAGGTGAACTGACCGGCAGCCCACCGGCTCGCCTGCACCGCGTTCAGGCTGTTTCCCGGTGTTGCAGCCGGTCGAGCCTGGACTGGTCTGCCAGTCTAGGTTCCTGAAGTTGAATGCCCCGCCGGCTCGCCCCGGTAACCCAGCCTGCCCCGCGTCAGCAGAACGGCCACCACGGCCAGGAGGCCAAGGCCGAGCGCCGCCGGCCAGTTGCTGCTGACCTCTTCCCCAAGCAGGGTGCCAGCGGCGTACAGCCCCCAGTTCAGGCTGTTGTGAGCCAGGATCGCGAGCAGCACCGAGCCTCCTGAGCCGTTGTGCAGCCAGGACAGTACTACCGAGAGGCTGACGACCAGAATCAGGTATGCCACGTACTGACCAGGATCGTGGCGGGCCGCGTCCCACTCTGAAGTCAGGAACAGTGGCGCGTGCCAGGCGCAGTGCAGCGCCCCGAGGAGCAGCGCCGCTGCCAGCGGATGCATCCGACCCTGCAGCCTGGGCAAGGCGAACCCGCGCCAGCCAGGTTCTTCCTGTACCGGACCACCCAACAGGTAGTAGAAGAACGTCGATATCAGCAGCGAGGCGGTACTGACACCACCCAGCTCAGCAATCGCACCCGCGTCACCCTGCAGCAGGTAACCGGCTCCGACCGCAAGCGGGATTACCACCAGTGCCAGCAGGTACCACGGCACCCTCACACGCCAGTTCGTAATGCTGGCCCAAAGCCGGTCAACGCCAGCCTTCCCCTCGAGCTGGTGCGTGACCAGGAAGGCTGCTGCGAACGGCCCTGCGAAAAGACCCAGCTGATTGACCAGGGCGATCGCCGCGAACGGGAGTTCGAAGGGCAGCAACCCGACCCCACTCAACGAGAGCCACCATGGGCTCCACAGCAGCCAGGAGCCACCGTAAGCGAGCGCAAAGAACGCGACGAGCGGGTAGCGCCTGACGAATACCTTCATTGTGATATACCGAAGCTTTGCAGAGTCATAATGACTTTAAAGGCTATTCCCACAATGTCATGAGGCTATCAGGCGCTGGCGGTACGGGACTTTCAGGCCCGCCACACGGCTGCAGGTAAGATCAGCAGGAAACGTACGCGCCGAACCACGCCATCCCGGGAGGCTTACTGATGCCAGCTGATCCGAACGCCATCGATGAGTACCTTGGCAAGGTCGATCCCGCCCAGCGCGCGGAGCTCGATCGCATCCGCTTACTCGTCCGCTCGCTTGTACCGGACGTCGAGGAGTCAGTGAGTTACCGCATGCCTACCCTGAGCTACCGGGGCCGGGCGCTGGTCTACTTCACGGCGTCGAAGAAGCACATGAGTTTCTATCCATCGTCATGGGCGATCGAAGAGCTGCGTGACCGGCTGTCGGGGTACAGCACGACAGAGCATTCGATCCGGTTCACGCTGAACAGTCCCCTGCCCGACGAGCTGATCGAAGACCTTGTCCTGATCCACAAACGGGTCATCGATGGCGGGCAGGGGTGAGCACCCCGACTCAAGGGCCGGGACAGTTGATCAGTTCAGCGCTTCGTCATCGAGCGGGATGACGCCATCACCGTAGAGGCTGCCGGCCAGGCGCTTCAATGCGGTCAGCGCGTGCCGCTGGGTGGTCGGGCCGTAGGTGATGCGTGCCACGCCCAGCTCCTCGTACTCAGCGGCCCTGAGCGCTCCCGGCAGGCCGATCACGCTCAGCTTCCCCCGACCGAGCCCCTCCACCAGCGTCTGGGTCGCTTCACGATCCAGTACCCCGGGTACGAACACCAGGGCTGCACCCACATCCAGGTAGGCACGGCCACGCTCGATGGCATCGGCCAGCTTGTCCTGCAGCGGTTTGTCGCCACCGCGGACGATGGCGTCCGTGCGGGCGTTCAGCTGGAACGCCACACCTTCGGCCTCCCCTGCCTTAACCGCAGCTTCCATCACCTTGACTGACTCGGACAGCGGCTTGAGGCGGTCCTCGATGTTGGCACCGACGATGCCGATCCCGATCGCCTGACGTACCGCCTCAGCGGAGTCCGAGAAGCCGTCGTCCAGGTCGGCGGTAACGGGATGATCCGTCGCCGCAACGATCTTGCGCAGAGCTGCGAGCGCCTCATCCAGTGGGATGGTGCCGTCCTTGAAGCCGTGACTGGCCGCGATCGAATGGCCGGCAGTGGCTATCGCCTTCGTCTCCGGCAGGTCCGAGATGACCTTGGTGCTGATGGCATCCCACACGTTGACCATGCGCAGGATCTCAGGGGCCTGGTGCAGTTGCTGCAGTCTGTTCGCCTTCGCTTTGGTGTCCATTCCGCACGTTAGCAGAATCTGGCCCGTGGACCCGCGGATGGCTGCACAGGTAAGGGCGCTGCCAGCAACAACCGGGCCGGCCAACTATAGTTGAAGGAGTTCAGGGCCGGATCCCCGGCCGTCCAGCTGGTGAAACCAGAAAGCAGGGCAGCAGCAAGTGAAGATCGGATCACACGTCTCGTTCTCGGGCAACGGCCTGAAGACCGCAGCCACAGAAGCAATCGGTTACGGTGCAACCTCGTTCATGATCTACACCGGCGCGCCGCAGAACACCCGGCGCAAACCGATGGAAGACCAGTTCGTGCCGGAGGGACTGGAGCTGATGCGCGCCAACAGCATCAACGAGATCGTTGTGCACGCGCCGTACATCATCAACCTGGCTTCTTACAGACCGGAAGTGTTCGAGCTGGCGGTCGAGTTCCTGCAGAGTGAGATCATGCGCACCGACTTCATCGGCCAGGACGGAATCGGAATCGTCCTGCACCCTGGTGCATTCACTGATAAGGACCTGGAGTTCGGCCTGAGCCGCATCGTCCACGGCCTCAACGAGGTACTGAGCCAGCCGGCAGGTGTCAACATCGCGCTGGAGACGATGGCCGGCAAAGGAACTGAGATCGGCCGCAGCTTCGAGGAGCTGGCCGAGATATTCAGCCGTGTGGACAACCCGGAGCGGCTGCGCGTCTGCTTCGACACCTGTCACGTGCATGACGCTGGTTACGACATCGTGAACGACTTCGATGGGGTGATGGCGGAGTTCGACCGGCTCATCGGCATCGACCGAATCGGCGTTTTCCATATCAACGACAGCAAGAACCCGCGGGGCGCCCGCAAAGACCGTCACGCCCCACTTGGAGCCGGTCACATCGGTTATCAGGCTCTGCACAACATCGTCCACCACGAGGCAGCACGCGGCAAACCCGTCATCCTCGAGACACCCTGGATCGGTGTGGATAAGAAACGCACGCGGCCCATGTACGAAGCCGAGATCGCCCTGCTGACCGGCCGGTCTTCCGAGCGGCTCGGTGAACAGTTCGTGGCTGACAGCGAGAGGATCGGGCAACTCGTGTCGGCAAGTACCGGTGCCACGGGGCGCCAGTTCGTTCTTGGCACCTGGGCTGAGCTGCAGGACAGGAAGGCCCGGACAGCCGACCCGCGTGAGCCCATGCAGCGCATCTATGACCTGGTCGTGGAACACGGCCTGTTCCCTGATCAGACTGAGGAACAGATAAACCATCGCATAATCGGCTACTTCGCTTCAGGCAACTGACGGCGGCCCGGCTGCAGGCGAAGTGCCAGCCGGGCCGCAGCCGCTTCCGAACTGGCCGGCTCAGCTGCTCTTGCTGATCCTGACCCGCCAGGTATCCGGGCCCTCTTCCAGGTACTCCCAGCCGAGCTGTCCGGGGCGTTCAGCCTGGAGTTGGTAGTAGAGCGGTTTGGGGTCGTGGTCGTTGATCAGTTCGAACGACTCCCCAGCACCCAGTTCATCGAACGTCCTGAAGATGAGGGGGTGCCTCTCCCGTGGCACCATGTCACGTACGTCTATCTGATTCATCCTGCTCCTCTCTTTCCAGCCAGCGGATTGCTCCCACTGGACAGGCAGCCATCGCATCAAGCGACTGGCCGGTTACCGGCAGCCGCTGACCGTGCCGGCTGATGTCAGGCACGAACTGCTCGCACAGTCCGCACTGCACGCAGCTGAGTGGGTCGAGCCACATGAACTCCGGCCTGAGGGTCATGCGGACCTGCCTTTAAGCCGTCTGATACCCAGCACCGTGAAAGTTCCGTCGCCGGCGATAAGCGCTTTGGAGCTGCCCGGCAGGACATGCACCACGGCTCCCCGCCTGACCGGGTGCAGCCGGTCATCTTCGCGGATGAAGCCCTGGCCGTCCAGCACGGTGAACACCGTCTCGGTGTGATCGCCAGCTGGTGCAACGAGTTCCTGTCCATCCTGCAGGCACAGCAACATGACCGCCAGTCCCTCACCCATGCTCAGTGGCCGGGGTACGGGGCCGTGTTCGGAGTACTTCACATGTTGGAGTGGTTCAAGCAGTGGCATCTGCTACTCCCAGCTGCAGCAGCCTGTTGATGAGCGATTCTTCAGCCTCAGCTGACAGTCCGCGGATCCTGAGTGCCTGGCTGAGGTTCACGGTATGGGCAAGGGTGCGCCTGGCGACCGGGTTGGCAAGCGGTTCGAAACCACTGTCGATCAGCACTCCGAGTGCCGCGGGATGGGCGTCCAGTATCGCTGACACGCGACTGGCCAGCAGGCTGGCACGCTTGTCCTGGGCTGTGGCTTTCACGTATGCAAGTCTCGCCACTTCAGGCGTCCGCGGGCCATGACTCAGGTCATGGCAGTAGCAGGCAGTGGGCCCGAAACTGAAGGCAGACATGGCTGAACACTTCCTGGACAACCGCGGCCTGGAGCCACCGAATCCCATGATCCGCACCCTCGAACGTCT
Organism: uncultured bacterium; assembly: GCA_964411415.1. Classification (GTDB taxonomy): domain Bacteria; phylum Deinococcota; class Deinococci; order Deinococcales; family Trueperaceae; genus CALDPK01. The sequence continues at coordinate 16,278 of CAYPKV010000022.1, read as the reverse complement.
TGAGCAACTCAGCCCTGGCGAGGTTCTCGTGATTCACAACGACCGCGTACCCATCTACCTGCTGCCGCAGCTGGCTGACGCTGGCGCTGAGTACGAGGTGAGCGAACTGCCTGACGGCAGTGCGCGGGTACGCATAACCAAAGGCAGCTGAGCGGCTGTGTCGCCCCGCCTGGGAGCTGATGGCGCTCCGCCTGCCCTGCCGGTCGGTCTGCTGCTGCTCGGCGCACTGGCACTGCTGGCCGGCTGCGTCGCACTGTCGTTCAACGCCCGGCTCCTGCTCGGTCACCACAGCACGGCGGGCCTGGTGGCACTCGTGCACGTGTTCACTCTCGGTTTCGTGGGACTGATCTTCGCTGGCACCCTGCAGCAGCTGCCGGCTGTCATGTTCGTCACCAGGCTCGCCTGGCCCCGCCTGGGTTACCTGACCAGCCTGCTTCTCGTCGTCGGGACGGCAGCGACCGTCTGGGGTTTCGTGACAGGCTTCCAGCCGGCGCTCCTGGCAACTGGTGCCAGTGCAGTCACGCTCGGCTGGCTGCTGTTGTTCGCGCAGCTGCTCGCAACTGCAATGAGGCGCTGGCCCAGAGACGCTGCCAGTCAGGCCCTGATCGCTTCGGCACTGTTCCTGACCATGACTGTCACCGCTGGCCTGCTGCTGGCTGGTGTGCGCTCGGACCCAGTCGCGTTCGCTGCCGCAGGCTATCCGCAGAGGCTGCATCTGAGCCTTGGTCTGTTCGGCGCGTTCCTGCTGGGCATAATCGGTTCTGGTCAGAAGCTCCTGGCCATGTTCGCCCTGTCCAAAGGAACGGTTGAGTGGCGGGTCAGGCTGGCTACGATCCTGATAGCTGCCGGCATGACCGCTGAGGTGTTCAGGGCGTTCAGCGCCGTCAACCCCGGTCAGCTGCCAACCGTGCTGCTTGCCGGCGCGTCACTACTGCAACTGTGGGAGGTAGCAGCGATTCACCGGCGGCGGCTGCGCCGGAAGCTTGAAGCACCGGTGTTCCGCTACGTTCTCGCACACGTGTTCCTGCCAGTCGCGGGTCTGTTGCTGATCGCTGATCAGCCGGTGGCTGCCGTGGCAGCGTTCCTGGTTGGTTTCATCGGTCTGGCTGTCAGTGGCATGCTGGTGAAGATCACTTCGTTCCTGGTGTGGACAGCGGTGTTCGCCGGCTCCCGCACCGGTGGTGTGTCCGGCGGGGCACCCCTGTTGCGGGACCTGCTGGTCGACGGGCTGGAGCCACTGACGACCTGGTCGTTCACAGCCGGTGCACTTGCCCTTTGTGCGACGCTGGTCAGCAGCTGGGCGCCACTTGCGCATCTGAGCGCCAACCTGCTCCTGCTCGCCGCAGCCAGTCAGGCACTGCAGGTGAGCCATGTGGTGACCGTGACGGTACGGGCCGGCCGGCGACTGGCGGCTCTGGCGGAGGCAGCATGACGCAGACGGAGTACGTGGAAGCAGAGCCGAACGTACCGGCGATCAACATCCGCGAGGTACTGCACGCTGTCATAGACCCCGAGCTCGGCATCGACATCGTGAACCTGGGCATGGTGTACCGCATAACTGTCGAACGCGGTCACGTGCAGGTTGAGATGACGCTGACCACGCCTGGTTGCCCACTGCACGGCAGCATCCGGGCCGATGTTGAGCGTGTACTGCTGCAGGTGCCGGGTGTCGACACCGTGCTGGTCGACCTCGTGTGGGACCCGCCCTGGACGCCAGCCGCTATGAGTGATGAGGCGAAACGGTCATTGGGATTCAGCTTCTGACCCGGCCGGTCAACGGCCGACGCTGCCGGCCAGCTCCTGAAGCTGTGTCCGGTCCAGTTCCACCACCACCCGGCCGTTCAACGAAAGCACACCGCCAGCCACCAGCCGCGAAAGGTTGCGGCTGACCAGCTCGGGCACCGTACCCAGTTCAGCGGCTATGCCGGCGTTGGTGTCCAACTCGAAAGGCAGCGCACCCTGTTCAAGCAGGTACCTTGCCAGGCGGTGCACAACCTCCTGGAAGCTGATGGCTTCCACCAGGTTGACGAGCCGGCGCAGGCGCCGGCCGAGCACCCGCATGAGATACAGGGCGATGTCCGGCCGTTCGCGCAGAACAGCCTGGAATCCCACCTGTTCCAGCACGAGCAGCTCAGTGTCCTCCAGCGCCTCGGCGTTAGCGGGGTAAGTGCCACCGTCAAGCGCGACCAGCTCGGCCACCGGGTTGAAGGGGTGGTCGACGGTCAGGATCAGTTCCCGGCCACTGCCTGGTGAAACTACGAACACCTTCACGCGGCCGCTGACCACGATGTGCAGACCATGGGACTCCTCACCTGCGAAGAACAGTGCTTCGCCTGCGCTCAGGTGCCGGCGTACGGCGATAGCGGCGAGGGCGTGCAGGTCGGTGTCGGCCAGTTCTGCGAACAGCGGGCTGCGCGCCAGAACCTGTGCGTCACTGAAAACCACGACCCTCAGCGTAACTGAACCTGCAGCTCAGTCCGCCTTCTCATGCGCATGGTTCACCATCTGCTGCAGCGCAACGGCCGAATGCGCGTAGGCACCGCCAGCCCGCATCTCCGCAGCGACCCAGATGGCTTCCATCAGCTGTTCCTCGCTCGCGCCCTTTCGCAGTGCTGCTTTCGTGTGGCTCTGGATGCACCAGGGGCACTGGGTCGTGTGCGCGACCGCGACTGCGATGAGTTCTTTGGTGACCGAAGGCAGTGCACCGTCCTTGAACACCGCCTGATTGAAGTTGCGCCAGGCGTCCATGACCTCCGGCGCCAGTTCGCGGCGCTTGGCAGCCAGTTCTCTGGTCATCTCGGGCAGAAGTTCCTTGCTCATGTCGTCCTCCTGAGTGGATCCGGGTTTTACAGAGTGTACTGCTCACATGGTCGCCATGCGTACCACAAATGATCCCCGGAGCCAGTCTCAGCCCCGGGGATCGAGTTCGCCTGTTCGCTCAGTGCCTGGCGTCAGTGCGTGTCTGTCAGCTCAAGCAGGTCCTGCAGCGCTTTCGATGCGTCGCTCAGCTCGCTCCAGGACACTGAGCCAGCGTCGATGATCCGTTGGGAGTCAAGGGCAGGATCGTTGAGGACGGTACCGGCAGTTCCGAACGTGCCTTCCGGACTGAAGTCCTCAGCCAAGGAGAGTGCGGGGCCCGAAGCCTCGCCAACAACGATGCGCATGGCCATGCCGTAGCTCTCGTGGGGCGCGCACCACAGGTCATAAACGCCGGGGACGGTGAAAGTGTACTCCCAGCTGCCACCAACTGGGATGACTGGTGATGAGAACGGTTCCACGCCATCAGGCACGCGCTGAGGCTTGCCGTGCAGCGGGTGATAGGCGGTCACGGTGTGATGCGGTGTGACTGCAACGAACCGCACGGTGTCACCCGGCTCGATGAACAGTCCCGTGGGTTCGAAGTAGAACTCGGGTATCGGCCGGTCTTCGATGGGCATGATCATCAGTTCGACCTGATGTGTCGTCTGGGCCACTGCCGATCCGAGTAACGCCAGTGCGCCCGCTGTCAACCAAACGGCTGCCTTCATGTTCGGCTCCCCTCAGGGTCGTTGGGGGGAGCGACCCGCCGGCAGGCGGTTGAGTTCAGTTCCGCTGATGGACCTGAGCGCCTGTCAAGCGGAAATCTAGACGATTGCGCTCCTGTGTGATGTTGCGGCTGATACGTGGCCGCAGGCGGACAGGCGGACGGTGGCGTCAGTACGGCTCAGGGCAACGGTGTACCAGCTTTCAACACCAGGAGATCCTGGTTGGGTCAGGGGGATGTGCGGGCCCGCCTTTCAACAATCAGGCGCGCTCCCCTGCCGGTGCAGCGCGACCGCCCTGCTGATGAACTCCCGGATGCCGGTCTCGTTCACGGACCGGGTCTTGCTGAAGCGGATGCAGCCTTTGCCGCGACTGAGGCCCGCGAGCAGCGTACCCTCAGGATCGACCTTATCTGCGTCACCCACGTAAAAGCTTACGTAGTGCTTCTGCGCGTTCAGGGCGAACAGGCCGCCCTGGCTGGTGCCGTAGTTCAGCATGCCGTACCGGATCGACTCTTCGAGCTCCGGTGCAAGTTCAAGGATGATGGTTCGCAACTCGCCCAGGGTTTCTTTGCGCCAGTCATCGTCGAGTGCAGACATGTACTCTGTCGGGCTGTTCACTGCGTACTGCATGTTCCGAGGCACCTCACTTCCCAGGCTGGCACACTGCCGCTCCGGACCCACAGAGCGGGGCCAGGTGCAGAAGACCTGGCCCCGGCTTAGCGCCATGTTGTGTTACTTGGCGTGTACGTAACCACCGTCGACGTGGATGGTAGTGCCGGTCACGTACGAGGACAGGTCCGAAGCCAGCCACAGGCTCGCCTGGACGACTTCGTCAGCCTGGGCGAAACGTTCCAGCAGGCTCAGCTGCGGTGCGTAGGTGACCGGATCAAGGCCGAACTGCTCGAGTGCGCCGCGGAGCATGGGTGTATCGATCGCTCCGGGGGCGACGCCGTTGACACGGATGTTGCGGCCGCCGTTCTCCATCGCGGCGACCTTGGTGAGGCCGTTCACGCCGTGCTTGGCGGCGACGTAGGCGAGGTTGTTCGGCTGGGGGCGGTAACCACTGACTGACGAGATGTTGACGATGGAGCCACCTTCACCCTGGCGGATCATCTGCTGCAGCTCGTACTTCAGGCACAGCGCGGTGCCCTTGAGGTCAACGGCCATCAGCCGGTCCCAGTAGTCTTCATCGAACTCGTGGGCCGGCTTGTCATCCGGTGTGAGCGCCGCGTTGTTGATTGCCACGTCGAGCCGGCCGTAGGCCGCCACCGCTGCGTCGACCATCGCCTTCACCTGGTCGGCCTTCGAGATGTCGACCTTTACGAAGGTAGCTGTGCCACCGGCAGCGTTGATGCTGTCGGTTACTTCGCGGCCCTTCACGTCGTTGAAGTCGGCGATGACGACCTTCGCTCCGGCTTCTGCGAACAGCCTGGCAGTGGCCTCCCCCATTCCCATGGCTGCTCCGGTGACTATGGCGACCTTGTCTTTGAGTATCGGAAACGTCTCGTGTAGCCTCCTGTATGCAGTGATACCGCCAGCGCCCAGGTGACGGTAAGTTGCCTGATCATGTATCTTTCAGAGTTCACGACAGAGGTAAGTAATGTCCCGGAAGCGGATTCAAGCCGGTGGCAGTTTGCGACCAAGCCTCAGGGGTTGCCGCACAGTGCGCCTCGGGACGGCCCGTTGCAATTGCCTCAGTGCCTGGGCAAGAACTGTCATTAAGCGGTCGCTGCCAGTAACGCCAGACCCGGAAAGACGGTCCTCAGTCGGTCCCGGCGATGCATCGACAACCGCAGGAGACCCACTGACCCGGTTCGGATCCACGCAACGGGACCTGCTGATGCCCGACTCCCAGGTAACTGTCCGGACAGGACATATCTCCCTGTGCGCACCCGGGGCGCCTCCCTATACTTGGAGCAAGATGTCCGAGAATCGGAATCGCGTTCGAAAGGAGCACGAAATGCGTATCGCAACTACCCTCGCAGCCGCAGTCGTAATCACCCTCCTGGCCCTCACCGTCTCGCCCTACCCCAGGACCGACACGGTGATAGCCCAGAGCAACGAGTCAGCAGAGACTGTTGACATCAGCCTCTCCACCGGCTTCATCGAAGGCAAGTTCGTCTTCATCGGCGTCGGTGGCGACATCGACGGCATCGTCAACCCGCACCTGCAGGTGCCTGAAGGCGCCACCGTGAACCTCACACTCACAAACGGCGACGCCATGGAACACGACTTCGTCATCGGCGACCTGGGCATCCAGTCCGAGTCAGTCTTCAACATAGGTGACTCGACAACCCTCAGCTTCATCGCTGGCGAAGCCGGAGTCTACGACTACTGGTGCAGCATCCCCGGCCACCGCCTGATCGGCATGGAAGGCACCATGACGGTCGGCGACCCAACCGTCGTCCAGGTGGAAGAGGCGCCCAGCCTGGCCAAGGACCCGACCGACATCCCCGGCCCCATCCAGGCTGACGCACCGCGCGAAGTCGTCCTCGACCTCGTAACCACCGAACGCCTCGGCCGACTCGCCGACGGCACCAACTACACCTTCTGGACATTCAACGACACCGTCCCCGGCCCGTTCCTGCGTGTCCGCGAAGGCGACACCGTCCACGTCAACCTCCACAACGACGCCAGCAGCCGCTACGCCCACAGCGTCGACTTCCACGCAGTCACCGGACCCGGTGGCGGCGCAGTCATCACCCAGACCGCTCCCGGCCAGACCACCAGCTTCACCTTCACCGCCACCACCCCGGGCATCTACGTCTACCACTGCGCCACTCACAGCCACGCCCACCACATCATGCAGGGCATGTACGGCCTGATCCTGGTCGAACCGGAAGACGGCCTGCCGGAAGTTGACCACGAGTTCTACGTCATGCAGGGCGAGCTTTACACCATCGAACGCTTCGGCAGCAAGGGCGAACTCAGCTTCGACATCGAGAAGATGATGGATGAACGCGCCGAGTACCTCTTCTTCAACGGAGCAGTCGACGCCCTCACCACCCAGTACCCGATGAACGCCAACGTAGGCGAGACCGTCCGCATCTTCTTCGGCGTCGGCGGCCCGAACTACACCAGCAGCTTCCACGTCATCGGCGAGATCATGGACCGTGTCTACGTAGAAGGCGGCAGCCTGGTCAACCACAACGTACAGACCACCCTGGTCCCCGCCGGCGGCGCAACGATGGTCGAGTTCCAGGTCGACGTACCCAGCACTCTCGTCCTCGTCGACCACTCCCTCTCCCGGATGGAACGCGGACTCGTAGGCCACCTGCACGTCCACGGCGACGACAACCCCGACATCTACCGCGAGAACGACAGCCCCATCGAAACTCCGGCCAGTGAGACCAGCGCCCACGCGCACCACTGAGCCCGACCCTACAACCCGCCTGCCCGTCCAGCTGAGCAGTCAGCTGGACGGCCGCTTTTCGGTCGGCACCCTGACCGCTACACTGGAGTCAGCTGATGAACCGCTTTGAAGTACTGCTTATCCGCTTCGGGCTCGTCTACCTGGTCTTAACAGGAGCGTTCGGGGTCATGTTCATGATCGAACCGGCGCTCGCCGGGTACTTCCGTGTCACCCACGTGCACCTGGGCTTCCTGGGGTTCTTCCTGTCCCTCGTCATGGGCGTTGCCTACTGGATGATGCCCAGGCCGGGCGGGCTTCGCCAGGAAGGCGCGACGGCACTCACCTTCTACCTGCACAACGCGGGTCTGATCGGCCGCAGCATCGCAGAACCGTACTTCCGTTACGCAGGCGGCACGACCGCTCAGTGGCTGCTGGCTGGCAGCGGCTTCCTGTCGCTCGCCGCGATCATCGTCTTCGCCGTTGCCATGAGCCGGCGCGTCGTCACTGCGGAACAGATCCGCAGGTCCAGACTCGAGGCCAACGCCCGGAAAGATGCCGCAGACTGAACAGCCTCAGGCCGCGGCTGATTCAGAAGTTCGCTGAACCGGAGTCGGCGGATCCGCCAGGTCGGACAGCCGTATCTCCCCGAATGCGGTACGGACTGCCGCGGTGGCCCTGAACCACGCGCTCTTGATGCCGCAGCGGCCTTTGCGACGCTGGGTGGCACACAGCGCATGAGTCTGGCAGTTATCGGCGATCAGCCTGCCGGATACAGCTTCGATCACGTCAAGCATCGACACGTCTTTCAGGTCGACGAGCAGCTCCACTCCACCGTTTCGGCCCATCCGGCTGAGGATGAAGTTGGCCTTCACCAGCTTGCGCAGGACCTTGGCCAGGAACGCCGGTGGTATCTGCAGGTGTTCAGCGATCAGCGCTGCGTTCGTGCCCGGGTTCTCATGGATGTTGACCAGCGCATGAATGGCGTAGCTCTCTTCACGCTTCAAGAGCGTCCTGACTATGGGGTCCTCCACGTGCTGCATAACTCTTATCTCTCCCGTACGCGTTGGCGCTATATGCGCAAGGCTAGCAGAGAAAGGAACAGCAGAGCGTCAGGCACGGCAGAACCGCCTGAGATAATGGTTCAGCTGCTGCCGAACAGCTCGTCGAACGGGGTGCTCAGGCCCAGCGTGTCGAACGCGACCGTGCGCTCCTCCTGAGGCCGGCGCTGCCAGCGCCCGTCCGGTTCTCGCCGGTACCACGCCAGGATCGTCACCTGCCCTTCCCCTGCGGGCCGCAGCAGGGCACGGATCACGGTTCCGGTACTCATCGTCCGTTCCACCACACGTTCATTGCTGAACAGTGGCAGCTGCTGGCTCAGTGGTGGTGGTGTGTTCCTGCTCATCATCCGGTCGGTTCTTCACTCCCGCCCTTGCGCCAGCTGCCGTAAACACGGGTGAAACAGGCGCCCAGAAGGAAGATCTGCATCGAATAGTATACGAACAGCAGCAGCGCCACCAGTGAACCCGCTGCACCGAACGCCGAACCGACGGCACCCGTGCGCAGGTAAAGTCCGACGAGCAGCTGAGCGACCCGGATCAGCACGGCGGTCAGCAGCCCACCTACCGCAACGGCGTGCCAGCTGACCGGCCGGTGCACCAGCAGTTTGTGAACCGCGATGAACGTCACCGCCATCACCAGAAGCGTCAGAACCTGACCACCCACGCGGATGAGCACATCCGTCTCCGGCAGCAGCACGCTCAGTTCAGCGGCCAGCCAGCCAAGCATCGTCTGCAGCGCCAGCGACACCAGTGCGACGAGGGCCAGCAGAGCGACGATGCCCAGCGACAGGACCCGCACCCACACCAGTTGCAGGAACCCGGCGTAACGGGTCTCTGTGACCGCCCAGATGCTGCCCAGGGCACCCTGCAGTGCCGCGAACAGGTTGGTGCTGGCGAATACGAGGATGACGACACCGACGAAGGTCGCCGTCCTGCTGTTCTCCTGGACAGTGGCAGTGAGAAGCCCTTCGATGAACGCAGCGATGTTCTCCCCCGCCTGGTCGTTGACCACGGCCAGCAGCTCACTGCGGGCTTCACCTGCTCCGAAGAAGAAACCCACCACGCCCAGGACGATGAGCAGCAGTGGCGCCAGCGAGAACGTCGTGTAGTAGGACAGGGCAGCGGCGAGGCGCGGACCGTTGTTGGCCGCGAACAGTTCGGCAGTACCCCGGATCAGCTGCCAGACAGGACGCACGGGCTCCTCCTGACGCTGACGTTAACCTCAGTCAGCGTCGGGTTTCTGTAACCCCAGGTGGCTGTACAGCCAGTCCAGTTCAGTCTGCAGCCGCGCGACCTCAGCCCGCAGGTCCGTCTCAGCGCTGTCGTTGTCGTGCCGGCTGGAACTGCGCACGCGGGGCCGCAGCCTGTCAGGATCAGGGTTGAACGTGTCGATCCAGCGGTCCTGACTCTGGCCGGGCCCGCGGCCCAGGTTACGGGCCAGTGACGGCTGGTGACCCGCGAGCCGGTTCAGTGACTCCTCAACATGCGCGAGTGAACTGAAACTCACGTAGCGCTCGGTGCGGCTGCGGAGTTCACCCGGCGTCTGCGCACCACGCAGCATCAGCACAGCCAGGACCGCCATATCGTGACGGTTCAGTCCGAGCGTCTCCGCAAGCAGGTGCTGGTGTTTGACCACGCGCTCGCCATCGGACATGACGCTGCGAACAAGGCCTTTGGCGGCAAGCGTACGGATGGTCTCTTCTACGTCCTGACGGTGAAACTCGACAACCGGGTCGCGGTTGCTCTTCTGGTTGCAGGCCAGCACCAGGGCATTCGTCGACAGCGGATAGCTTTCCGGGGTGGTGCGCTCTTTCTCGACCAGCGAGCCCAGCACACGCACCTCGATCGGGCTCATACTCACGAGCAGGATTTTACCAGACGCTGGCCCGCTGCACTGCGGGGAAACCGCGGCTGGCACCAAGGCGCCGCAGGGCCTCCTGCAACTGTTGCCAGGCAGGAGTGTCGTCAGTCGGCGACAGCCCGTCAGGCCCGCTGAACACCGCCAGGCAGGCATCGACCGCGTCAGGATCGAACTGCCGGCCCCGCTGACTCGCGATCTCCGACAGAGCCTCATCGACAGGCCAGGCGGTCTTGTACGGCCGTTCATGGGTAAGGGCGTCCAGCACGTCACTGACGGCAACGATCCGCGCGGCCATCGGGATGGCTTCCCCGGCCAGTCCACTCGGGTAACCCTGCCCATCGAACCGCTCGTGATGTGCGAGGCTGATGGTCTCCGCGAGGTTGAGCAGGCGACTGTCACCTGCTGAGAGGATGCGGGCGCCGATCACCGTGTGGCGTTTCATCAGTTCCATCTCATCAGCAGCCAGCCTCCCTTGTTTCAGAAGCACGCTGTCAGGGATGCCGATCTTGCCCACGTCATGCAACCTTGCCGCCGTGAACAGCACCTGCAGGTCGGCAAGCGGGAAACCCATCGCGTACGCGATGGCAGCCGCGTTACGGCCCACCCGGCGCGTGTGCATGCCAGTCTCGTCATCCCGGAACTCTGCTGCGATGGCCAGGCGGGTGACGATCTCCAGCTGCGCCCGCTCCAGCTCCTGGGTACGGGCCAGCACCAGTGCCTCGGCTTCCTCGTGTGCCTGTTGCAGGTAGCGGGACTTCATGCGGTATATCTCCGCCTGGTGGTTGGAGCGCTCCAGCTCGAACTGGATGGTCAGCTGGCGGGTCTTCTCCTCGTTGCGTTCGTTGTAGACGACGTTCTCTTCTTCATGGAACCGCCTCGCGTGATGGAGGGCCAGGCGGTGATCCCCGACAGCTTCGAACGCACGTGACAGCAGGTCATGGGCGCTGATCACATGCTCCCGCTCACCGTTGGCTTCAGCGAGTTCAAGCAGTCGCTGCAATGTTCCGATGGCGTCCTCGGCTGCCCCCATCGCGAGCTGAGCCGTTGCGAGGTTCATGCTGGCATGCAGTTCGCCGTCCCGGTAGCCGAGCCGCCTGGCGATCTCCAGTGCCCGTGAGAGGGCGTCGGTCGCTGCGACCATGTCATTGCGCGCCAGATGCACCTTGCCGAGGCCATCGAGGTTGTCGACCTGGAAGTTCAGTGACCCGGCCTGGACTGACATGTCCAGTGCCTCGCTGAACAGCCTGGCTGCCTGCTCAGTTTCGTTCCTCATGAGCGCCATGTCGGCGAGGTTGTTCAGGGCGGCAGCGACCACGTAGTTGTCACCGATGGCCTGGGCTGACTCGCGGGCCTCTTCGTAGAAGCGGCGTGCTTCTTCCAGCTTGCCCATGCGCTTGTAGAGGATGCCGAGGCTGATGAGGTTCGAGTTCGAAGCCCGGTTGTTGGCTGCGGCGTCCTTGAAGCGGTCATAAGCGCTTTTGAGGTTCTCAAGCGCCTCAGGGTGGTTGCCGAGCAGCCGGTGTATCTCGCCGATGTTGGTGCCGATCATCGCCACCTTCAGCGAGTCCATGCCGTTGAGCACCGCTTTGCGCTGGGCCCGGTTGAGCATGTCCAGGGCGCGCTGGTGGTGACCCTGTGCGTTGATGATGCTGGCCTGCAGGTTAAGTGAGTCAACGACGAGTTCAGGCAGTTCCGCCTGGACAGCGAACCGTTCTGCGTCGGCCAGCCGCGAGAAGGCGTCGTCGAAACGGCCGGCGCTGCGCAGTGTCTTTCCGAGGCTGAGGAGCGCCTGGCTGGCCGTACCGAGTTCACCGGCAGCAGCTGCGAAGCGGGCAGCATCTTCCAGCAGAGATTCAGCCAGGTCCGGCTGGCCGTCGCTGCGGGCGGCCTGACCGGCGAGCAGCAACGCTTCAGCGCGGATGACCGGGTCGTCGTGCTCTGTCAGCTGCCGGCTGAGCCGCAGCGCATCCGCGGGTGAATCCGTCAGACTGGCACGAATCATGCGGAGCAGGTCCCCAGGGTCCTGCTCCGACATGTCGGGCTCAGATGTGGTTTTCCCCCGTTTCGTTTCGACCCTCAATCCAGGACTTCGTCCAGGAACTCCTCGATGTCCAGGCGACCGTGGCCCAGCAGCTTCACGCCAGCGTCGCGGAACTCGCTGTTGCGTCCGCCGCGGTAGTGGTTCGCGCTCTCTTCGAGCAGCGCCGCCTGCAGGTTGCCCCTGCTCACATCGAGCTGTTCGGCCAGGGCCAGAGCGAGGGCGCCGGCGACAGCCGGTGCGGCCATCGAGGTGCCGGACCAGGCGGCGATGCCGTTGTCCGGGTACGGGCCGTACACCATGTGACCGGGAGCAGCGATCTCGACGTTCGCGTGGAAGTTCGCGAAATCAGACTTGTGGTCGTCGACGTTTACGCTGGTGACGCTTATGACGCGGTTGAAGCCCACTGCGCTGGCGCCTGGCCAGTTGATGCGGTGCTGTCCTTCGTTACCGGCGGTCGTGGTCACGTAAACGCCGTGCTGATCAGCGTAGTCGAGGGCTGCGGTGAGGGCAGGGCTCTCTTCCGGCCCGCCGAGTGACAGGTTGATGATGTCGGCACCGTTGTCGACAGCGTGGTAGACGGCCTGGACGACTGCCAGTACGTCACCGGAGCCGTCAGCGGCGAGTGCACGCAGGGGCATGATGCTGGCGCGCGGTGCGATCTGGCGGATTATGCCGGCTACGCTGGTGCCGTGGCCGTACGAACCGTCAGCACTGCTGCCTTCTTCTGAAGGATCGTCATCGTTGTCAACGAAGTCCCAGCCGCCGGCTGCGATACTGCCCGCCAGCCAGGGGTGGCTCAGGTCAACACCGGTGTCGATCACGGCTACCACGGTGCCGTAGCCGAGGTTGGCGGCTTTGTCATGTGCTTCACGCAGTTCGATCTGGTGCCAGATACCGGTGTTGGGCGGCATCCATTTGTAGTCGCCCTCGGCCCAGACGGTGCTCTCGCCCTCGGCCCAGACGGTGCTTTCACCTTCAGCCCACACCGTGCTCTCGCCCTCAGCCCACACGGTACTTTCACCGTTGGCCCAGAAGGTAGGATCGGCTTCGGCCCAGACAGTGCTTTCACCTTCAGCCCAGACAGTGCTCTCGCCGTTGGCGCGCAGTGAACCGTTACTGCCTTCGGCCCAGACGGTGCTCTCGCCGAGCACTTCCAGGCTGGCGCTGGTGAGGAACCGGTCGAGGTTCGGCTCGACCGTAACCGTGTTGCCACCGACTGACAGGCTGCCCAGCGGCATGGAGTCGAAACCGAGGTAGGCGACAGTGGCACCGGCGGCACGGCTGCTGGCCGGAGCGAGGCTGCCTGAACCGGCACCTGCTACCAGGGTGGCGCCCAGACTGTCTGCCATCGCCTGGGCAGACACTTCACCAGTGAGTGGCACGACTGCGATGTAAGCGGGTGCTGAAGCACCGTCTCCACGGCCGACAGTACCGGAGACTGCTTCCGGACTGCTGCAGGCGGCCAACAGGGCCACCATGCCTATCACCGCCAGCTGTACTCCGAACCTGTTCGAGTTACGACCAATTGAAGGCACTTGCCTCACCTTTCCCTGCGCAGCGGCTCCCCCAGCTGCCTCCCGAAGAGTTTCCGGCCAGTGCAGCGCCGGGGGTGTCGCCCGGCTTCGCCTGCCGTTCTCAGTTCCTGCTTCTGAACACCCGCCACGCTAATCCATGGCGGGGTGAGAAGATGAAGGCAAGCACGAGCATCATGCCGGTGACGGTTGCCATCATGCCACCGATACTAACGTTGAGCAATACAGCCAGCCAGTAACCAATTACACTCGCAGCGATGGCGACGAGGCAGCCGTAGATGATCATGCGGGCCAGGTTGTCGGTCAGCAGGTAAGCAGTGGCCGGTGGCACGATCGCGAAAGCGACGAACATCACGGCGCCTACTGCGTCGAAGGCCGTCACTGCCGTGGCACTGGTCAGGCCGAGCAGCGCGTAGTACAGCACTCCGGGAGCGAAGCCCATGGCCCGGGCAAGGCCACGGTCGAAGGTGGCCAGCTTCAGCTCCTTGAAGAACAGCGTTATGAACAGCAGGTTGACAATACTCATGACGCCGAGCCAAACGATCGCCTGCGGAACCTGCTTGCTCCCGACCGTGATGGTCTTGAGCCACACGAAACCGATCTCGCCAAGCAGGACTGAATGCTGGTCGATGTGGACGTTACGGGCGTACAGGTTTATCAGCAGTACCCCGACTGAGAACAGAACCGGGAACACCAGTCCGATGGCAGCGTCCTGTTTCACCCGCCCCGTTCCGGCCAGCGCTTCGGTGAGCCAGACTGTGAGCAGGCCGGTGAGCGCAGCTCCCACGATCTGAACGGGCCCAGACTGGACTCCGGTGAGCAGCCAGACCACGACGATACCGAAAACTACCGAGTGGCTGATGGCGTCTGTAAGCATGCTGTTGCCGCGCAGCACCAGGAAACTGCCGACGAGTGAAGCCGCGATGCCGACCAGGGCACCGGTGGCGATTATCTGCAGGGGGATGCTGGCGAGGAACGCGTCGATCATGGCCGTTTCCTGTGGGGATCGAGCGAACTGAGTATGCGGCGGGCTGCCGAGTGACCGGCGCTGGTGAGCTGCCAGTGGAGGCCCTCGCTGGGCATGTGGGTGACCGACCGTACGAGGCCGCTCTGTTCCAGTCGCTTCAGGGCGCGCTGTGTGCCGGTTCCGAAGTAGGTGTTCAGCATGCCCTGTTCGGTCGGGTAGCCAGGGTCATCGTGCTCATCAGCGACGCGCAGCATCATGGTCAGCAGCTGACGGCTGCGCAGGTTACGGGCGTGCTGCAGCCTGGCGAGGTGTTCCCAGACCACGCCCCGGGCGGGGGCCAGGAGGATCGAAACGACGACCAGGACACTGATGCTCAGGACGATGAGCGGACCGGTCGGCAGGCCGCGCTGCAGGCTGCTGAGCAGCACCCCGCTGAGCCCGGCAACGGCACCGAACACGGCGGCCAGTACCAGCATCGGACCGAGGCGGTTCACCCATTGCCGCGCCGCTGCAGCCGGCGCGATTATCATCGCCGACATGAGCACGACACCGACCATCTGGAGTCCCATGACGGTCGCGAGTGCCACCAGCATGGTCAGGCCGCTCTCAAGCAGCAGCACCGGCAGCCCCAGGGTGCGGGCGAAGAGCGGATCGAACGTCACGACGCTGAACTCCTTGTACAGAAGCAGCACGAGACCGAGCACGACCGCGGTGACGGTGCCCATCAGTATGACGTCGCCGCGCAGCATCGCTGCTGCCTGACCGAACAGGAAACTGTCCAGTCCGGCCTGCGAGGCGCCCATGTTGTTCTGGATCCAGGTGAGCAGTACGACGCCGACCGCGAAGAACACACTGAGGATGCTGCCCAGGATGGCATCGAGCTTCAGGCGGCTGTGCCGTTGCAGGAGCAGCATCAACGCTGTTGCAAGCAGGCCGCTGAGCAGTGCACCCAGCAGCATCGTGGGCATGTTGCGCCCACCGGCGATTATGAAGCCGAGGGCGATTCCGGGCAGCGCAGCATGCGCCAGCGTGTCGCCGAGCAGGCTCTGCCTGCGCAGTACGGCAAAACTGCCGAGTACGCCGCTGAGCATGCCCAGGAGCAGCGCACCGGCCGCGACGTTCTGGAGTGTGTAATCGCCCCAGTTCATGGGCCGGCCGTCACTCTCCGCCGTCAGCCGGTGTTGCCGCGACAGGTGTGTTCCCGTTGAGCAGAGCGATCTGGCCGCCGTAGGCGCGGCGCAGGTTGTCTGCCGTGTACACCTCGTTCACGGGACCCTGGGCGATGACCCGGACGTTGAGCAGTACCAGCCAGTCGAAGTAGGTTGTCACGGTCTGCAGGTCGTGGTGCACGACGATGACTGTCCTGCCTGCGTCACGCAGTTCACGGAGCAGTGAGATGATGACCCGTTCGGTGGTGGCGTCGACGCCGGCCATCGGTTCATCCAGGAACAGTACTTCAGCCTGCTGCAGCAGGGCCCGAGCCAGGAACACGCGTTGCTGCTGACCACCGGACAGCTGGCTTATCTGTCGCTGTGCATAATCCTGCATGCCGACCCTCTCGAGGGCAGCGAGTGCTTCTTCCTGGTGGCGGCGGCCCGGCCGGCGGATCCAGCCGAGCCGGCCGTACAGACCCATCAGCGCAACGTCGAGCGCCGTGACCGGGAAGTCCCAGTCGACGGTGGTGCGCTGTGGCACGTAGCCTACGCGGCCCCGGGCCTGCCGCGCCGGTTCACCGAGTATGTACACATGCCCGGCCGCCTTGTCCGTCAGGCCGAGCATGGCTTTTATGAGGGTGCTCTTGCCGGCACCGTTGGGTCCGACGATGGCGGCAAGCACGCCCGGCGGCACGTCAAGGTCGATGTCCCACAGTACCGGGGTGCTCCGGTAACTGACGGTCAGGTCTTCAACGTGGACGGCCAGGCCGGGCTCGTGGATCACTCTGC
>CAYPKV010000021.1:0-24884 GCA_964411415.1 uncultured bacterium | reverse complement strand
TGGACAGCTGGTCGGCCTGGATGGCGCGGCGCAGCAGCCGGCCTTCGCCCAGGATGTGCTCCTGGCCGATGAACTCATCTAAGTTCCGTGGCCGCATGCGGGCGGCAAGCGGCTGGTCATCGGGGCGCTGGAACAGGCTGGTGGCTTCAGTCACTCCGGTCAATGATACGTGTCCGGCGCGGCTTCAGACCTCTTCCGGCTGCTGCACGATCTGGATGAGGTTGCCGCAAGTGTCGTCCAGTACGGCCATCGTCACGTTGCCCATGGTGAGCGGTGGCTGGGTGAAACGCACCCCGAGTGAGCTGAGGCGTTCGAACTCGGCCTGCACGTCGTCCACCGCGAACGACGCGGCGGGGATGCCGTCCTGCACCAGTGCATCCCGGTACGGCCCCACTGCAGGATGGCCGGCGGGTTCGAGCAGCAGCTGCGTGCCGTCTTCATCGCCCGCCGCGGTCACGGTCAGCCAGAGGGAGTCGCCTCCAAGCGGGATGTCGAGCTTCCTGACGAAGCCGAGCACCCCGGTGTAGAAGTCCAGTGCCTTCTGCTGGTCGTTCACGAACACACTCGTCACGTATATCCTCATCGCCGGTCCTGCCTTCCTGCGCGGCCTGCTGCAGACCGTGCCGTCATGATTCAGCCGAGCCACCGGTCCAGCAGCCCCCTGAGTGGTTCTGGGGTCAGCGTGTGGAACTTCTGGCGTCCCTCACGGCTGGAAGCGACCAGTCCGGCATCTTCCAGCACCTCAAGGTGCTGTGAGATCGCCTGGCGGGTCAGTTCCAGGTCGTGTTCCATGATGAGACGGCCGGTCAGTTCGAACAGTGTCTGGCGGTCACGTTTCTTCAGGGAATCCAGTATGGCCCGTCGGGCAGGTGCCGCCAGGGCCTGGAATACGTCTGACATGGGCGCACAATAGGCAAGTAGAGACTTGCATGTCAAGGGTGTGCATGCTGCTATGCTCAACAGCATGCTCGAAGGAATCAAGGTTCTGGACCTGTCCCGGGTTCTGGCCGGGCCGTACTGCACGCAGATGCTCGGTGACCTGGGTGCCGACGTGTGGAAGATCGAGTCCGCCGCCGGAGACGAGACCCGGCACTGGGGACCACCCTTCCTCGAGGGTGAAAGCACGTACTACCTGTCGGTCAACCGCAACAAACGCAGCGTCACGGTCAACCTGAAAGACCCGGCCGGTGCCGACCTGGTGCGGCAGCTGGCGCTGAAAGCCGACGTGCTGGTCGAGAACTTCAAGACCGGCGACCTGGAACGCTACGGCCTGTCTTACAGCCAGCTGCGGGCTGACAACCCCCGGCTGGTGTACGTCAGCATCACCGGCTTCGGCCACACCGGTCCGCGGGCCAGCCAGCCGGGTTACGACGCCGCAGTGCAGGGCATGAGCGGCCTGATGGCCATGACCGGCGAGCCGGACGGGCCACCCACGAAGCTGGGGGTCGCCTGGGTAGACGTGCTGGCCGGTACCCACGCGGCGACCGGTGTGCTGGGCGCCCTGTTCGCGCGTGAGCGTACGGGGGAGGGCAGGCACATCGACCTGGCACTCCTGGACGTGGCGATGGCGGCGATGGTCAACCAGGGGCAGGCGGCACTGGCGACCGGTAAGGCACCAGCCCGGCTCGGCACCGGCCACCCGTCGATCGTGCCGTACCAGGCGATGCAGGCCGCAGACGGCTGGCTGACGATCGCTGTCGGAAACGACCGGCAGTTCGCCAGGTTCGCTGAAGTGCTGGGGCTGGGCCAGCTGGCCGGGGACGACCGCTACAGCACCAACAGTGCACGTGTCGCCAACCGTGACGTTCTGGTCCCCCTGCTGCAGGAGAAACTGCTGAGTCGCACCCGCCACGAATGGCTCACCGACTTCGACAGCGCCGGTGTGCCCGCCGCCAGCGTCAACACACTGCCCGAGGCACTCACCGAGGAGCAGCTGCTGGCGCGCGGCATGGTGTCGCCACTGCAGCATCCAACTATCGGGGAATTCATCAACATCCAGAGCCCGTTCACGGCCAGCCTGGCGGATCAGGCGCCCCGGCGTGCCCCGCGGCTGCACGATGTTCAGCAATTTCGCCACGACGGTGAGCACACCTTCGAAGTGCTTGGCGAAGTGCTGGGTCTGGGCGGGGATGAACTGGCACGGCTTGCAGCCACTGGGGCCATCAGCTAGTCCCAGCTGACCTCGCCGTAAGTGTCCTCGCGGTCGGGTGACGTGCTGAACAGGGCGACCGGCACGCCGGTGTACTCCTCGATGAGCGCCAGGTAAGCCTCGAGCTCGGCCGGCAGGGCAGAGCGTGAGCCCAGGCCGCGCAGTTCGCCCCAGCCGGGCATGTCGTGGTAGACGGGGGTGTCACCGTCGTAATCGACGGCCACGCGGACGGTGTCCAGACCCGACAGCACGTCGAGCTTGGTGATCACCAGACCGTCGAAGCCGTTGATCTCACACGCGTACTTCAGCTGCACCAGGTCGAGCCAGCCGACCCGGCGGGCCCGGCCGGTGGTCGTTCCGAACTCGTCCCACTGGTTCTCGCCGGTGCCGCGCAGGCGCATGGCGATGTCGCCTGTCAGCTCAGTGCCGAACGGACCGTGACCGACCCGGCTGGTGAAGGCCTTAACGACGCCGTAGACGGTGTCCAGCGCCTTGTGGCTGACGCCGGCGCCGACGATGATGCCGCCGGTCGTCGGGTGTGAACTGGTCACGAACGGGTAAGTGCCGTAAGCCAGGTCGAGCATCGTGCCCTGACCGCCTTCGAACAGCACCCGTGCGCCGCGGGCCAGTTCGCGCCGCAGCATGCTGCCGGTGTCACTGACGAACGGCACCAGGCGGTCACGGATGGGGGCGAGCGCCTCGAGCGCCACGTCCACACTGGTCCAGTCGACGCGTTCGGTGGAGTTCGGCTTCGCTTCCAGCAGGCGGGCCAGCCGTTCACGCAGCACGTTCCCGTCGATCAGGTCGCCCGCGCGGATGCCGATACGGCGCGCCTTGTCGGAGTAAGCAGGGCCGATGCCGCGGCCGGTGGTACCGACGAAACCTCCGCCCTCATCGTTCTTGCGGTGGTGCGGCAGCACCAGGTGGGCTTCATGGCTGATGTGGACCGCGCCAGGATCCCGGCGCGCAGCCAGGTTGTCGTACTCGTCAAGGAAGGTCCACGGATCGATGACCATGCCGCCGCCCAGGATGCTGACCGGCCGGTCGTGCAGGGTGCCGCAGGGCAGGTGGTGCAGCTTGAACACTTCGTCGCCGGTAACGATCGTGTGGCCGGCGTTGGCGCCACCCGAATAACGGACTACAAAATCGGCTTCAGCCGCGAGCGAGTCGACGACCTTACCCTTACCTTCGTCCCCCCACTGCGCCCCGATGATTGCGATTCCCGGCATTGCTGGCACCTCCAAGATGGCCAAAGGCAAGTATGCCACAACCCCGGCCGGCCGGGCCGATGCCTGTATAATTAAGGTATGTCAGTGCCGGCCCGGGGTTCGCCCGTAAACCCGCATCCGCGCTTTCAGGCGCTCGAGTTCGAGCTGGATCCTGACGCGCTGGACTTCGATCTGCTGCACGGTGAGCATATCGAGCCGCGTACACGTTTCCTCCGGGATGACAGCCGGACCGTCATAAGCAGCAACACCAGCCCGGACATCCCGTTCGACCGTTCGCTGAACCCGTACCGGGGCTGCGAGCACGGCTGCAGTTACTGTTACGCCCGGCCCGGGCACGAGTACCTGGGCATGTCAGCCGGCCTCGACTTCGAGCGGCTCATCCTCGTCAAGAAAGACGCGGCCAGCCTGCTGGCTGCTGAGCTGCGCCGCCCTTCCTGGCAGCCGCAGCTGCTGATGCTCTCGGGCGTAACCGACCCGTACCAGCCCGTCGAACGCCACCTGGGCATCACCCGGGCCTGCCTGCAGGTGCTGCTGGAGTTCCGGAACCCCGTCGGCATCATCACGAAGAACCACCTGGTCACCCGCGACATCGACATCCTCACTGAACTGGCCCGGCTTGGACTCGTCACCGTGACCCTGTCAGTCACGACCCTGGATGAGCAGCTGCGCCGCCGGCTGGAACCGCGTACCGCCACGGCCAGCCGCCGGCTCGATGCCATCAGCAGGCTCGCTGACGCCGGTATCCCCGTACACGTCAACGTGGCGCCACTCATCCCGGCCCTCAACGATCACGAGATCCCCGCGATCCTGGAAGCTGCGGCGGCAGCCGGGGCGGGCAGCGCCAGCTACACGGTCCTGCGTCTGCCCGGAGCTGTCGCAGAAGTGTTCAGCGCCTGGCTGCAGGAGCACTACCCGGAGCGCGCGGACAAAGTGCTGCACCGGGTGCGGCAGATGCGTGACGGCCGGCTCAACAGCCCGGACTTCGGCAGCCGCATGCGCGGCTCAGGCGAGTACGGAGCTCAGCTCGGTTCGCTGTTCAGGCTGTGGTGCCGCAGACTCGGCCTGGGCAGACGCCCCGGCCCGGCGGAACTGCGTACCGACCTGTTCCGGGTACCCGGCAGCGTCGAGCAGCCCCGCCTGTTCTGACCGTTCCGCTCAGCGCTCGTCGAGCGGAACGAACTTCCGGTCCCGGCTGCCCTCGTAAACCAGCTTCGGGCGGAGCAGCACGTTGTCGGCATACTGCTCGAACAGATGCGCCATCCAGCCCGGCACGCGCGCCGCGGCGAAGATCGGTGTGAACATGTCAGTGGGGAAGCCCAGCATCCGGTAGACACTGGCCGAGAAGAAGTCCACGTTCGGCTTCACCTGACGGCCTTTCTTCTCCATCTCCCGGTCCATCACGCGTTCCATCTCGATGCTCATGTCGAAGTAACGCTTCGAGTCAGGGTCAGGATGTTCCGCCGCCAGCTGGGCAGCCACCTCACGCAACACGTTGGCGCGCGGATCCAGCACCCGGTACACGCGGTGACCGAAGCCCATCACGCGGCCTTTAGGCTCTGCCAGCCTGTCCAGGACGTACTGCTCGACAGCGTCCACCCCCGACAGGCCCTCGAGAGCTTCCATCACAGCGGTGTTCGCCCCGCCGTGCAGCGGCCCTTTCAGCGAGCCGATGGCAGAAGTGATCGCGCTGTAAGCGTCCGTGAGGGTCGAAGCGGTCGCGCGCGCCACGAAAGTGCTCGCGTTCGCACCATGCTCAGCGTGCAGCACGAGAGCGACGTCCATCACCCGCACGGCAGCCGCACTGGGCCGCTCACCCGTCAGCATGTAAAGGAAGTTCGCCGCGAGCGACAGGTCAGGATCGGGCGCGACCGGCTCCAGGCCGTCGCGCATGCGCACCATCGCTGCAACGACCGCCGGGATCTGAGCAGTCAGGCGCAGACCAATCCGGTACAGGTTGTCGAACGAGTTGTCGTCTGACTTCGGGTCCGTCACGCCCATGAGCGACACGGTCGTGCGCAGCGTGTTCATCGGCCGCCGCCCGCTGCTGTAATCCCGCAGGACGCTCAGTTCCTGCGGCAGCACCATGTACTCCCGCAGGCGGGCGGTGAACGCCTCAAGCTGCCCGCGGTCCGGCAGATCGCCGTGCCACAGCAGGTAGATGACTTCCTCGAACGTCGCTTTGTTGGCGAGCTCGCGGATGTCGTAGCCGCGGTAGATGAGCTCGCCGCGTTCGCCGTCGATGTGGCAGATACCGGAGGTGTCGATGGCGACACCTACGAGGCCACGATGAATCTGATCCATCAGTCCTCCGTACCAGTCCAGGGCAGTTGAAGCGCCCCCAGATCCAGAATTAAGTCCCCGGGTCATATCGGGGTCAGGTCAGTAACCGACCTTGCCTTGCCGGCAACACAGTTGCGTCAGTGTACCAACAACGGCAAAGCGTCCTGCAGCGACATCAGTTTTCTGCAGCAGGTGCAGCAGCCAGCCAGTCGGGCTGCAGCGGCGGTGCCAGCCACGCGACAGCCACGCCCAGGACCGCGGCGACCAGCATCGTGAACACCACACCCCGCCGGAACGCCGGACTGCCCAGTGCGGCGCCGACCGTGGCCTTGAACAGGCTGTTGACTGCGATGGCCATCGTCAGCGCCCGTACCGCGACCGTCAGGTCCAGCGTCTCGAACGCCGGACCGGTCAGCGACAGGGCCACCGCGTCAGGCCGGATGAGTCCACCCAGGATGCTGGCCACGTACACACCGCCGGTGCCGAAGAACTCGCTCGCGGCCCGCGTCACCAGCAGGATGACGGCGAACAGCAGGGCGAACTCCAGGGCGGTCTTCAGCTCGAACGGGTTGCTGATGCGCGTCTCTTCCTCGTCATCGTCGTGGTGCAGCACCCGGTTCAGCAGGGCGCCGGCCGCGCCCGTGATCAGGAAAGCCCCCATCGGCAGCACCGCTGCGACGGCCAGGGCCGGCTCGACCACGGCGATGATTATGCCGATCCTGATGACCGACGTCACTGAAGCGGCCAGGGCACCGAAAACGAACGTGCCGGACATGCGCGGGTTGTCACGCGAGCGGCGGCTGAAGGTGAGCATGATCGCAGTGGACGAAGCGAACCCGCCCAGGATGCCTGAGAGTGCCGCACCGCGCCTGGAGCCGATGAGCTTCATCGCCAGGTAACCCAGGAACGAGATGCCGGATATCAGGACCACCTGCAGCCAGATGGTGCGGGGGTTCCACACGCCCCAGGGGCCGAACGGTTCGTCCGGCACGAGCGGCAGCACGATCAGGCTGACGGCGGCGAACTGCACGACCGCGAACAGGTCCTGCTGGGTGACCGTGTTGGACAGGTCACGCAGTTCCTTGCGCATCGACAGCAGGCCCGTGACCAGGATCGCACCGGCCAGGGCCGCGCCGACCAGGCTCAGTGACGTGAAGATGCCGAGGCCGAACGTGACGAGTACCGTGAAACCGGTCGTGCCGCCGATCTTCTCGCCTGAAGACTCCCGCCAGTAAGCCAGCCCCGCCATGACGGTCGTGGCGACGAACCCCATGACGAGCACGGCCGGACCCTGGGTCAGCGACAGCTGGCCGATGATCGAGCCGAACACGGCGATGACCGGGAAGGTGCGGATGCCGGCGAAGATGGAACCCTGGGTCTCCCGCTTCCGCTCGCGCTCCAGGCCGATGAGGAACCCGAGCAATGCTGCCAGCAGGATCGACCAGATGGCAGTGAGGGAGCCGTACTCAGGGAAAGCCAGATCCATGGCCGCCCATTCTACTACCGCAGCAACACCGTGCTGCTGCGGCTTGCCCGCCGTTGTCCCATCCGGCGTTGTACCTGAGTACTTTCTGGTGGGTTCCCGCTTACTCAGAGCCCCGGAGGCGGGTGCTAGACTGGCCCGGTAAGTGGTCATGCTGCGGTTCCTGAGCGCCCCGGCAGCGGGGAACCCCTTCATGGCAGAACTCACAGGGAGGTCCTGAATGATCAAGGAAGCACCAAGTTTCCAGCCGTTCAGCGACAAGCCGATATCACTGCTGTCGGAAAGTGGAGAGTGGACCGGACAGTTCGAGCTGGATCTCGACGATACGCAGCTCCGCCGCTTCTACTACGACATGCTCAGGGGGCGTCTTCTAGATGAGCGCCTCGTAAAGCTGCGCTTCCAGGGCGCAACCAGCTTCACTGCCCCGAGCAGCGGCCACGAGGCCGCTCAGATCGGCATCGCACACTCGTTCAAACCCGGTTTCGACTGGATTTTCCCCTACTACCGCGACACTGCCCTCATGATCGCCATGGGTGTATCACTCGAGGAGTACCTGGCCCAGATGATGGCCAGCACGCTCGATCCGGCCCGCGGCCGCCAGATGCCTGCCCACCCGGGCTCGAAAGAACTCAACGCGTTCACGGTCGCGTCACCCATCGCCTCGCACATCGCGCCGGCGGCCGGGACCGCCATCAGCATGAAACTGCAGGGCACCGGCCAGGTCGTCATCGCCACCTTCGGCGACGGCGCCACCAGCGAGGGTGACTTCCATGCCGGCATCAACTTCGCCGGTGTGAAAGGGGCCCCCGCAGTGTTCGTCTGCCAGAACAACCGTTACGCCATCTCGGCTGACTACCATCACCAGACGGCGAGCGAGAACATCGCGATGAAAGCCCATGCGTACGGCATGCCGGGCTACCTGGTCGACGGCATGGACGTGCTCGCCAGCTACTACGTCATGCGCGACGCAGTCAAACGGGCCCGTGAAGGCGTCGGCCCGGCACTGGTCGAGCTGCAGGTGTACCGTTACGGCGCCCACAGCTCTGACGACGATGATTCCGTGTACCGCCCCCGCGCCGAGCTTGAAGCCTGGCTGAAACGGGACCCGCTGGACCGGTTCCGCCGCTTCCTCGACAGGCGCGGCCTGTGGAGCGACGCGGATGAGGAACGCACCCGCCAGGAGATCGACGCGCAGATCACGGCCGCCATACAGGTGAACCGCGACGCCGGCCGTGTGCCGGAAGAGTGGATGTTCGACGACGTGCACGACCGGATGCTGCCCAACCTGGCGAAGCAGAAAGCCCTCTGGCAGAAGACGAACGACTGACATGGCGATGCAGACTTACGTACAGACCGTCGCGCGTACGCTCGACGAAGAGATGGCCCGTGACGAACGGGTCGTGGTGCTCGGCCAGGACGTCGGCAAACGCGGGGGCGTCTTCCTCGCGACCGAGAAGCTGTTCGACCGTTACGGTCCCGACCGGGTCATGGACACCCCGCTGTCCGAGGCGGCCATCATCGGAGCTGCGGTCGGTATGGCTGTTCACGGCCTGCGGCCCGTAGCCGAGATCCAGTTCTCCGACTACGTCTTCCCGGGCTTCGACCAGCTCGTCTCCCAGGCGGCCAAACTGCGTTACCGCTCCGGTGGCCAGTTCAACGCGCCGATGGTGGTGCGCATGCCCGCCGGTGGTGGCGTGGCCGGCGGGCATCACCACTCCCAGAACCCCGAGGCCTACTTCGTCCACACCCCGGGCCTGAAGGTCGTTTATCCGTCAACGCCGCTCGACGCCCGCGGGATGCTGCGCACAGCCATACGCGACGAAGACCCGGTCGTGTTCATGGAGCCCAAGCGCCTCTACCGCGCAGGCCGCCAGGAGATCGACCCCGCCGATGACACCGTCATCCCGTTCGGCAAGGCCAGCATCCGGGCTCACGGCGACGACGTCGTGCTGATCTCCTACGGCGCCAGCATGGCCGAGACGATGAAAGCCCACGAACAGCTGGTCGCCCAGGGCCTGACGGCCACGGTCATCGACCTGCGGTCGCTGCTGCCCTGGGACACGCAGACCGTCCTGGACAACGTCGCCCGGGTCGGCCGTGTCGTTCTGGTATCCGAAGAGACCCACACCGCCGGCTTCATGGCGGAAGTCGCAGCCACCATCTCGGAAGAGGTGCTGGACAGCCTGCTGGCTCCGCCGCTGCGCGTCACCGGTTTCGACATCCCCTACCCTTATGCCCAGGACCGCGAGTACCTGCCCGGTCCCCGGCGCATCCTGCACGCTGTGCAGCGGACCCTGGACTGGTGAGGTAACGCGTGTCCACCGAATTCAGACTGCCCAAACTGGCGGAATCAGTAGTCGAAGGCGAGATCGTCCAGTGGCTCGTCAAAGAGGGCGAGGCCGTGAAGGTCGACCAGCCCCTGATCGAAGTGATGAGTGACAAGGCGACTGTTGAACTGACCAGCACTGTCAGCGGCGTGCTCAGCCGCCAGCTGCATGGCGAAGGCGACGTCGTCGAAGTGGGCGCGGTCCTGGCCTACATAGATGAGAGTGGCGAGGCCGCAGCTGCCGCGCCTGAAGCGGGTGCAGAAGCGACTGCTGAGGATGATGCGGGCACCAACCTGTTCAAACCGACTGAGGAACGTGCCGACACCGGCGTGTTCCAGCTGCGCAGGCCAGAAGCTGACAGCCCCGCCCCGGTGAAACAGCCCGGAGCTACCGGACCGTGGGGCCGCGTGCTGGCCGTGCCGGCAGCCCGCCGCCTGGCCCGGGAGCTTGGCGTTGACATCGAGTCACTGAGCGGCAGCGGCCCGGGTGGCCGTGTCCGCGTCAGCGACGTCCAGGCCGGTGCCCAGCCCCAGGCTGCCGGCAGTGGACTGCCGGCACCGGTCCAGTACCGCACGCCGGAAGGTTACGCGGACCGCGAACGGCGCGAGAAGCTGCGCGGCATCCGGCGCCTGACCAGCGAACAGATGGTCGCCAGCCACCTGCACACCGTACGGGCGCTGCACGTGGACGAGGCGGACGTCAGCGGACTCGTCAGGCTGCGGGCCGGCCTCAAGCCGCACGTCGAAGCCGGAGGCACGAAGCTGTCGTACCTGCCGTTCATCATGAAAGCCGTCGTCTCCGGCCTGAAACGGTTCCCGGTACTGAACACCAGCCTGGACGAAGCGAGTCAGGAGATCGTCCACAAGGACTACTGGAACCTGTCGATGGCGGTATCGACCGACCGGGGTCTGCTCGTGCCGGTCATCCGCGACGTCGATACCCTCAGCCTGACGGGCCTGGCCGCTCAGATCGCCGACCTGGCGGTCCGGGCGCGCGACGGCAAACTGGCTCCCCATGAACTGCAGGGCGGCACCTTCTCGATAACGAACATCGGCTCGGTCGGCGGACTGTTCTCGTTCCCGATCATCAACGTGCCGGAAGCGGCCATCCTGGGTGTGCACTCGATCCGGCGCCGGCCGAAGGTGCTGCCTGACGACAGCATCGTCGCAGCTGACATGCTGTACCTGAGCCTGTCGTTCGACCACCGACTGGTGGACGGTGCCGAGGCAGCAGCTTTCATGAACCACGTGATCGCCCTGCTGGAGGAACCGGAACGCCTCATGCTGGAGATGCGCTGAACAACCGCTGAACCGCCCGGGCGGCGGTAAGCTTGGACCGTGAAACCGCAGGACCTGCCCGTGCTGCCCCGGCAGCCGGGCTGTTACCTCTGGATCGACGAAGCCGGCACCGTGATCTACGTCGGCAAGGCGATCGACCTGCGCAGCCGGGTCAGCTCCTACTTCGGCGCCAGCGTGACGGACCGCAAGACGCGGACCATCACAGCCACAGCCGTGCGCCTGGATTTCATCGTCACGGCGACGGAAGTCGAAGCGCTCCTGCTCGAATCCAGCCTGATCAAGGAGCACCGGCCGCGCTTCAACGTCCAGCTGAAGGACGACAAGAGTTACCCCTACCTGAAACTGACCAACGAGAAGTTCCCGATGCTGATATTCACGCGCCGGGTCGTGGCTGACGGCGGAACGTACTACGGGCCGTACCCCAACGCCGGGGTGGTCCGGCGCGTGCAGGAACTCATCTCGGCCATATTCCCGCTGCGCCAGAACAGCGGCCTGCCGATGCGCACGCGCAGCCGGCCCTGTCTGCGCTTCCACATGGGCCGCTGCCTCGCCCCCTGCATCGGCGCGACGACCGCAGAAGAGTACGGCCGGGTCGTTCAGCAGGTGCGGGACTTCCTGGACGGACGGGTGGAGGAGACCGCCGCACGGCTGCAGGAGGAGATGCGCACCGCCGCCGGCCGGCAGGACTTCGAGCTGGCCGGGGTGTACCGTGACCGGCTCGATGCGCTGCAGCGCCTGACCGGTTACGACTCCGACGTGCACCGGATGGGTTCAGAGAACCTCGACTTCCTGGGGGTCGCCCAGGCAGGCAACTACGGCGTGGTGCAGCTGCTGCAGATGCGGCGCGGTCACGTCGTCGGCCACGAACGGCGCTTCCTGACCAACGCCGCCGACGCCAGTTCCGGGGAGATACTCGAGCGCTTCCTGGCTGACTTCTACGCTTCGGCGATGACGGTACCGCCGCTGATCCTGCTGCCACCTACCGACCTGGACCTGAAGCTGTGGGAACAGCTGCTGAGCAGCCGTGCTGGCCGGCGGGTCGAGCTGCGCGTCCCGATGCGCGGCGACAAGGTCGAACTCATGGGCATGGCAGAACGCAACGCCCGGACCGGCCTGGAGAGCGAACTGGCACTGCTGGAACGGCGTGGCGAAGCTCCGGGAGTCAAGGAGCTGCAGCAGCTGGCCGGCCTCGAGTCACCGCCGTGGCGCATCGAAGGTTTCGACATAAGCAACCTGATGGGCACCCACACGGTGGCCAGCATCGTGGTGTTCGAAGGCGGCCGCTCCCGCAAGAGTGAGTACCGCCGCATCCGCATCCGCGACCTGGACAAACCCGACGATTTCTTCAGCATGCACCAGGCTGTCTACCGGCGTTTCACCGGCCAGCTCATGGACCGCATGGAGATGCCTGACCTGCTGCTCATCGACGGTGGCAAGGGCCAGCTGTCAGCTGCGCGCCGCGCCCTCGACGACGCCGGCCTGGACCTGCCCATCCTGGGCCTGGCCAAGAAACAGGAGACCGTCATCAGCGAAAGCAAAGGCGAGATAATCGTGCCGCACAGTCACCCGGCCCTGCGCCTGCTGATCAACATCCGCGATGAAGCACACCGCGTGGCGGTTGGTTACAACCGGCAGCGGCGCGGCAAGGCCATGACGGAGTCGATCCTGGATGAAGTACCCGGGATAGGACCGAAACGGCGCGACGCGCTGCTTGCCCACTTCTCCAGCATCGATGAACTGCGGGCCGCCTCGCTGGAGCAGCTGGCCAGCATCCCCGGCGTCGGCCGCAGTGCCGCCGCGGCGGTCAAGGAGTTCTTCGCGGATCAGACTCCCTGATCTCCTGGAACCAGCGGTCGCGCGTTATCCCCATCCACACGCTCATGCGGCCCCGGTCGCGGCGCTGGGCCACCCGCTGCAGTTCCCGGAAACCGGCTTTGCGGAACGAAGCCTGCGCCCGCAGGTTGTCCTCGAACGTCGACAGCCGCACCTGGTTCAGCCCCAGTTCCTCGAAGGCGATGGACAGCAGCTTGCGGACGGTCTCGGTACCGTAACCCCGGTTCCAGTAGTCCCGTTCGCCGATGATGATGCCGAGCGTTGCGACGCCGTCACGGACGTCATAAAGCTCCGTCAGGCCGATGCAGCCACCGTCTGCGATTATGCCGAACGTGTGCCGGTCGGGCCGGCGGCTGTCGGCTTTCAGGATGGGTCTGAGCAGCCACAGCGGCAGGCGTGACGGCGGAGTGCCGTTGAGGTTGGCGATCTCAGGATCACGGAAATGGTTCTGGATGCGCCGCCATGCAGCGCCGTCCAGCTCTGACAGCGGCACAAGCCGGATGCGGCTGCCTGGAAACGACATTCCCAGAGTGTAGCAAGGCCCGTGACGGCTTCAGCTGTTATCCCTCATGCGGGCCCGCGATAAGGTTGGGGCAATGAACGAAGAGCGGAAGATCAGCCTGAGCGCATTCACCGAACGTTTCGACCGCCTGCGTGACAGCATCGGCCGGGTCGTCCTGGGGCAGGAAACCGTCGTTGAGGACATGCTCATCGCCGTGCTTGCCAACGGTCACGTGCTCATCGAAGGAGCCCCCGGCCTCGGCAAGACCCAGCTCGTCAAGGCGTTCGCCAGCGCCACCGACCTGGACTTCGGCCGCATCCAGTTCACCCCGGACCTGATGCCGGCAGACGTGACCGGCACCAACGTCTTCCTCGACGATGGCCGCCAGGCACGCTTCGAGTTCCAGCCGGGTCCGGTGTTCACCAACGTACTGCTCGCTGACGAGATAAACCGGGCCACCCCCCGCACCCAGTCAGCGCTGCTCGAGGCGATGCAGGAACACTCGGTCACCTCGTCCGGCCGGCGCTACAGCCTGCCGGAACCGTTCGTGACCCTGGCCACCCAGAACCCGCTTGAGATGGAGGGCACGTACCCGCTGCCGGAAGCGCAGCTGGACCGGTTCCTGTTCAAGGTGCTCATCGAACGGCCGGACGAAGCCACGCTCAGGCGCATCCTCGTCAGCACCACAGGCTCGCAGCAGCCGCAGGTCGAGAAAGTGTTCACACGGCAGGAGATGCTGGAACTGCAGGTGCTGCTCCGGGCCGTTCCCGTCGCCGACAGCGCGCTTGACTGGGTCGTCGGACTGATCGAAGCGAGCCACCGGCACCCCATGCTGCGCCTCGGTGCCAGTCCGCGCGGCGCACAGGCCATCACCCTGGCCGCGAAAGGGTACGCACTGGCGGCGGGCCGGCCGAACGTCGAACTCGAGGACCTGCGCCGGGCCGCGCTGCCGGCGCTGCGTCACCGACTCCTGCTCAACTTCGAGGCCGAAGTAGAAGGCGTCAGCACTGACGACGTGGTGAACGAGCTCCTCAGCGCTGGCAGCGGAGGCGGTCGCCGCCGGTGATCAGCCAGCGCACCCGTGCGCTGCTGGACCGCTATGCGCTCGCCACCCGCTCACTCAGCAACGAAGCCGGTGAGCGCACGGCCCGGGAGGCCGGCCAGAGCGTCGAGTTCCACGACTTCCGCCAGTACCAGCCGGGCGATGAACTGCGTTACGTCGACTGGCGCGCCTACGCGCGCACCGGGCGGCTGTACACGCGCCTGCACCAGGCCGAACGCAACATCAGACTGCACCTGCTGCTGGACACCAGCCCCAGCATGAAGCTGTTCGGCAAGACCGAGTTCATGGGCCAGCTGGCCCGGCAGCTGCTGTACCTGGCACAGCGGGAATCACTCGCCCAGATCCACTCGTTCTCGGGCAGCTCCAGTCAGCCGGCCCTGGGCATGCGCAACATCGCGGACTCGTGGGCGTTCCTGGACCAGCTGACGGCTGACGGCAGTGACGGGCCGCTGCCCGTCCAGGGGCTGCGTTCGTTCGCGGGCCGCGTGGGCCTGCGCTCGGGCCGCGCGCTGGTGCTCGTGCTGTCAGACCTGCTCGATCCGGGTCCGCTGCGGCCCGCGCTGAGTGCCATGCGGGCCCGTGGGTTCGATGTCAGCTTCCTGCAGCTGCTGGCAGACGAGGACCTTGAGCCGGCGGAAGAACTGCTGGAGCTCGAGGACAGCGAGGACGGCGGCCGGCTGCAGGTCGGCCCGGCCGAGGTGCGCCTGTACCGTCAGGCCGTGCTCAGTTACGTGTCCCGCACCCGCAGCTCGATACTCCGCTCCGGATTCCGGCACCTGCTCGTGCGGGTACCCGAAGCCAGTCCGGCCGGACTGGAACGCGAGGTGTTCCGCTCGCTCCTCAGCTCGGGCATCATCATCCGGCGCTGAACGGCTGGGTAAACTCGTTGGGAATGGAACTGTTGGGGCAGCGACTTCTGGACCTGCAGCTCATCCGCCTGATCGGCACCGGAGCGCGGGCCCGCGTCTTCCTGGCCAGCGATGGGGAGCAGGTCAGGGCCGTGAAAGTGTTCCCAGCAGACGGTCTGAGCCACGCTGAACGCGAGTACGATCTGGGCCGGGACCTGGATCACCCGAACCTGAACCCGGTGCTGGAACTGCACAGCCTGCAGGGCCTGCCGGCACTGCTCATGCCGTTCGTCTGGGGGCGGGTGCTCAGCCAGTGGATACGGGACAGCGCCGGGCCGGAGCACTTCCTGCGGCTGCTGCCCGGTCTGGTCAGTGCTCTCGCCTACCTGGCTGAACGCGGCATAGTCCATCGCGACCTGAAACCGGAGAACCTGATCGTCAGCAGCAGCGGCGAAGTAACGCTGCTCGATTATGACATCGCCACGCGCGCTGGCGGTGAGGAACCGCCAGCCCGGCTCGTCGGCACGCTCGCCTTCCTCAGTCCGGAACAGGCCGGCGGTCAGCCCGTCAGTCCGGCGACCGACCTGTACGCCCTTGGGGTGCTCATGTACTGGGGCCTGTGCGGTGAAGTGCCGTTCTCGGGGGAGCCTGCCGAGGTGATGGCAGCCCATCTGCAGCAGCTGCCCGCACCGGTGTCGCGGTTGCAGCCGGACCTGGCGGAGCTCGACGGGCTGGTCATGAGCCTGCTCGCCAAGAACCCTGCGGACCGTCCGGACCACCGTGAGGTTGCCCGGCAGCTGTCGCTCCTGTACTGAGCTGCAGCTGGGTACAATAGCCGGCAATGGCATCAAGAATCCTGCTGTCCGGCCTCGGGCTGATCACGGCGCTCAGCCTGTGGCTGGTTCCCTGGGCAGCCATCAACCGCGAGACGGGTGCCCGCAGCGCCCTGTTGCTGCTGCCTGACCGAGTCCTGGATTTCACGGGGCGGACCGACCCGATCTCACCTGAGGGGCTGGGGCTCGTACTCGTCCTCAGCCTCGCCGGTGCGCTCATCCTGTTCCTGTCCGGCCTGCTGCGTGGCCTGGGTCGCCAGCTGGCCTGGCTGGTCGCCGGGGTACTGCTCACTTTCGCGACCCTGACGGGCCTGGCCCGCTTCGGCGCCGCGGTCGATACGGCGCGTGTCGGCAGCGTGCTCGCGACGGTGCAGTCGACGGTCGACAACCCCCGGCCCGTACATGACGTGGCTGCCCTGCAGCAACTGCTGGACACGGCCGCTGACATGGAACTGCCGCAGATACTGACGGCTTCCGAGGCCGGTGGCCTGCTGATCAGGCGTCTGCCGTTCGCCAACTCAGGCATCGCACTCGCGGCGTTCCTGGCGCTCGTCAGTGGGGTCACGGCACTCGTGTACGGCTTCACGTTCCTGCCGGCGTGGTCACGCCTGCTTGACCGGGCGCTGCGTTCAGCCGCCGTGCCGGCCGTGTCGATCCTGCTGGCGCTGCTTGCCTCTGCGGTCGTGATCCTGCTGCTGCAGCCCACACCGATGGGCAGCGGAGTAGGCGACCTGTCGCTGGCCGACCGGTTCGCCGGTCGGGCCGACACCGTCTGGTACGCCTTCATGACGCTGTTCTCGGGCTCGCTGGCCACGTTCCCGGGCTTCCTGGAAGCCCTGAAGTTCGCCACGCCACTCATCTTCGTCGGGCTGGCACTGGCCTTCGGGTTCCGGGCCGGCGTGTTCAACATCGGTGCACCCGGTCAGATGACCCTGGGTGGCATCGCGGCCATGCTCGTCGGCGTGTACATGCCCGGGCCCACCTGGATCGTGCTGCCGCTCGCCGTCCTGGCTGCCGCCCTGGGCGGTGCCCTGTGGGGGACCGTGCCCGGCTGGCTCAAGGCGCAGTTCGGCGCCAGCGAGGTCATCAGCACGATCATGATGAACTACATCGCGGCCAGCCTCATGCTGTTCCTGCTGTCATCGAACCCGACCTTCGCCGCACCGGCGCTGGCTGCCCTGCGGTTCCTGGGTGTGGCCATCCTCGTCATCATCGTGCTGCTGCTCATCCCGCCGCTGCGCCGGATTCTGAGCCTGCGGCCGCGCGTCAGCCTCGCGGTCACCGGCGTCATCCTCATCGGCGGCATGCTTCTCACCGGCCTGCCGGAACAGGGCAACCCGCCCGTGTCAGTGCAGATGCCGTTCAAGGCACCCGGCTCTGAACCGAAGAGTTACCCGCTGCAGCTCACCGCCCGGCTCCCGCAACTGCCGGCCCTGATGGGCATCGACCTGAGTGAGACACCCGGCGTGAACATCGTCAGTGCCAACGTCGCCTCAGCCGTCGGTCCGGTAATGGGCCTGCTGGCGCTGTGGCTGCTGCCGCGCCGCCGGCTGCGCAGCTGGTGGCAGCGGCTCCTCGGCGCGGCGGTCATCGGTGTCGCCGCCTGGGGACTGGCACTGCTGTCCGGCCTCGGCAACGTACGCATGGTCATCCCGCCCACGACGCTGAACGTCTCGTTCCTGCTGGCCATCGCCGCGGCGCTGTTCATGCAGTTCCTGCTGTGGCGCACCCACTGGGGTTACGACCTGCGGGCCGTCGGAATCGCGCCCAAGGCCGCCGAGTACGGCGGTGCGAACATCCGCATGAACACGATCCTGACGATGGCGCTGTCCGGCGCCTTCGCTGGCCTGACCGCCACCCACTACGTGCTGGGTGGCGCCCTCGAGGACTACTCCCTGCGTCAGGCGCTGCCGGTGAACGACGGTTTCGACGGCATCGCCGTAGCTCTGCTCGGCGCCAACACCCCGCTCGGCGTCGTCCTGTCGGCCTTCCTGTTCGGAGTGCTGAAGAACGGTGGCTCCGCGCTCAACGTCGCCTTCAGCTCGCTCACGCGGGACGTCGTCAACATGATCCTGGCGCTGGTGGTGCTGTTCATCGCCGCCCGTGGTTTCCTGCCCGCCCGGCTCACCCGGCCGCCTGACCGCACTGCGGCAGCAGCCCAGAGTCAGGACGACCAGCCCCACACACCAGACCCGGTGACCGCCACCGGCGGAAAGGACACTGCCCGGTAATGGACTCCGTCCTGCTGCTCACCCTGATCGCCTCCGCCCTGCGGGCCACGACGCCGCTGCTGCTGGCCGGCCTGGGCGGCATGTTCTCAGAACGTGCCGGCATCGTCAACATCGCTCTTGAAGGCATCATCCTGTTCGGTGCCCTGGCCGCCGCCGTCGTGCCGCAGCTGATCGAGGCGCCCATCGTGGCCGTCGACCGCGCCGCCTCGCTGCCGTGGCTGCCGTGGATCGGGGTGCTGGCCGCCATGGGGGTCGGCGCGGTCATAGCTGCAGTACACGCGGTGGTGTCGATCCGCTACAAGGCTGACCAGATCATCTCCGGCACCGCCATTAACCTGATGGCCGTCGGTGTGCCCGCCATCATCCTGCAGGGTCTGTACCAGAACTCCACGACGAGTGAACACGTCCGTAACCGCCTGCCGCTGTGGGAAGTCGGTCCGTTCGCGCTCAGCCCGCTGGTGTTCATCGCCCTGCTGCTCGTGCCTGTCTGCTGGTGGCTGCTGTTCCGCACGCCTTTCGGCCTGCGGCTGCGCAGCGTCGGTGAACACCCCGAGGCAGCCGACTCAGTGGGCATCAAGGTGATCAGGCTCCGCTACATCGCGGTGATCATGTCCGGAGTGCTGGCAGGACTGGCCGGCGCTTACCTGTCGATCGGCACGACCGGCAACTTCGTTGGTGGCATGTCCGGCGGCCGCGGCTTCATCGCCCTGGCTGCACTCATATTCGGCAAGTGGCACCCGTTCGGGGTGCTGGGCGCCACCGCACTGTTCGGTGCGTTCCAGGCTGCCGCCAACGCCCTGGGCGGCGGCACGCTGCTGCCGCCGACGGTCGTGCAGGCGATGCCTTACGTGCTGACGCTGCTCGTGCTGGCAGGGTTCATCGGACGCTCCGCTGCGCCCAAGGCGCTCGGCGCTCCGTTCGAGAAGTAAGGAACACGGTCGATGGCAGAAGCAGACGGTCGCAGCAACTTCGTAAGCGGTGACAGGCGCCGGGGCGGCATCCTGCTGCACCCGACGTCGCTGCCGGGCCCGTTCGGCAGCGGCGAACTCGGTGAGGAAGCGCGCCGCTGGCTTGATTTCCTGAGCGCTGCTGGCCAGCGCCTGTGGCAGGTGCTGCCGCTGGGTCCGACCGGTTACGGTGACAGCCCGTACCAGTCGTTCTCGTCTTTCGCCGGCAACCCGCTGCTCATAAGCATGAGTGAACTGCGCGACCAGGGCCTGCTCAGCGCCTCCGAGCTCGGACCGCTGACTGAACTGCCGCAGGACCGGGTCGATTTCGGTGCGCTTATCCCGCTCAGGAACGGCCTGCTCAGGAGAGCAGCTGCCCGCTTCCTGGCCGCCGGCGCCGAACCGGGCTTCCACGCCTTCGTGCAGGCCAACCGCTCCTGGCTCGATGACTTCGTACTGTTCATGGCCCTGAAAGAAGAGCACGGGGGTGGCATCTGGCTCGACTGGCCTGAAACGGAACGCTCCCGTGACCCCCGGGCCCTCGCCGTTGCCCGGGAACGGCTGGCTGACCGGCTCCGCGAGCTGGCGGTGCTGCAGTACTGGTTCTTCAGCCAGTGGGAAGCGCTCCGCAGTTACGCGGCTCAGCGTGACATCGTCATCATCGGTGACCTGCCGATTTTCGTCGCTCTGGATTCAGCCGATACGTGGTCAGCCCAGCAGCTGTTCGACCTGGACGCGGACGGTCAGCCACGGAACGTAGCTGGCGTGCCGCCCGATTACTTCAGTGCGACCGGCCAGCGCTGGGGCAACCCCCTTTACCTGTGGGACCGCCACGAGGCCGACGGGTTCAGCTGGTGGATCAGACGGGTGGAACAGAACCTGCAGCTGTTCGACCTGCTGCGCATCGATCATTTCCGGGCTTTCGAAGCGTACTACAGCATCCCGGCCAGCGAACCGACCGCCATCAGGGGCACCTGGCTGCCAGGACCCGGCCAGCCGCTGTTCACGGCGCTGCGCGAACACCTGGGTGAACTGCCGGTCATCGCTGAAGACTTAGGGATAATCACACCCGAGGTCGAAGCACTGCGTGACGCCAACGGCCTGCCCGGCATGCGGGTGCTGCAGTTCGCCTTCGGGGGCAACCCTCGCGACCCGTACCTGCCGCACAACCATGTGCCCCGTTCGGTGGTTTACACAGGCACGCACGACAACGACACCACCGCCGGCTGGTACGCCAACGCCGGGGAAGAAGAACGTGACCTGGCGCGCCGTTACCTTGGTGCGCATGACGAACAGGTGCCCTGGCAGCTGCTGCGCAGCGCCTACGCCTCGGTGGCGGAGATGGCGCTGGTGCCGCTGCAGGACGTGCTGGGACTCGGCTCAGAGGGGCGCATGAACACCCCCGGCCAGGCCGGGGGCAACTGGAGCTGGCGGTTCAGCTGGGATGAGACGGGCAGCTGGGCTGCACCGGTCCTGCGGGACCTGTGCCTGGTGTTCGGCCGGCTGCCCGCCGAGCCTGACGCTTAAGTCCGGAAGATCACGTCTTCCCGGTTGAAGTTGCGGTGGGCGATGAACAGCAGCACCACGGTGAACACGATGAGTGACAGCCAGGTGATCACCAGGCCCAGCGGTTCGCTGGCGCCGCGCACCGTGTCGTACATGACGATGAGGGCGTTGAGCACCGGGATGACGTACTGCGCCAGCCCCAGG
This sequence comes from uncultured bacterium, assembly GCA_964411415.1. Classification (GTDB taxonomy): domain Bacteria; phylum Deinococcota; class Deinococci; order Deinococcales; family Trueperaceae; genus CALDPK01. The sequence goes on along the minus strand of CAYPKV010000021.1, from coordinate 4,151 downwards.
TCGAAGAAGTCACGGAACTGCAGCGACACCGCCGGGATGACCAGCACGAACGACAGCGGTCCGAGGTAGCTCTGCGCCTCCTTGAACGAGCGTGCGAACATCGTGATGGTGATGAGCACGGCGGCCATGAAACCGGCCAGCAGCACGGCGCTCACGAGCAGTTCGAACAGCACCTGGGGGCTCATGGTGAGCGTGCCGCCCATGACGGCACTGAGGCTATCCACGGCGGTTTCGTCACCGCTTTCGGTCACCCGGTTCATGACTGCCGCACCGACCAGGTAACCCGTGATGGCCGCCAGAGCAGCCAGCAGCCCGAATATCATCGTCGCCAGCCACTTGCCGAACACGACGTCCAGGCGGGTGACCGGGCTGACGAGCAGCGATTCCATCGTCCCGCGTTCCTTCTCGCCGGCAGTCGCATCGACTGCGGCCATCTGACCGCCCATCAGCACCCACATGGCGATGAAGAACGGGATCATCCAGCCCAGGAAGCCGGCTGAGCGCTGCTGTTCGCTGGAAGCGTCCAGCACCTGCATCGTCATCGGTTCGAGTATGCCGACGTCCAGTCCTGCCGCCTGAACGTTCTGCCGGACCAGCTGGCTGCGCCACAGGCTGATGCCCGTCTGCAGCTTGCTGAGCGCCAGGTCGCTCTGGATGTTGCCGGCCAGGGTGTACAGCAGCAGCTGCGGCACCTCACCGGCGGCCAGGTCAGCTGCGAACCCTTCCGGGACGACGATGCCGGCCTGGTTGTCCGAGTCGCGGACGGCAGTTTCGACGTCGTCGACGTCGTTCAGTTCGATCAAGCTCAGTTCAAGCGTCGAGCGCAGCTCCGGTGGCAGGTGTTCGGCGCCGGAGACGGCGACCGGAGTCATGGTGACCGCCTGTCCCTCGAAGATGCCGCCGAGCAGCCAGGGGAGACCCATCATCATCACCGGCATGAGGAACAGCGGGATGACGATGTTGGATATGAGCGCACGGCGGTCCCGCCACGTGCTCAGCAGTTCCTTCTTCGCCAGGTGCCAGATGACCGCCGGGGTCATGCGTCCACCCGGTTGCCGACGAGGCGGAAGAACGCCGTTTCCAGGTCGGCAGCGCCAGTGCGCTCAGCGAGTTCAGCCACTGTGCCCGTCGCTGCCATGCGGCCGCCTTCGATGATGGCGATGCGGTCGCACAGCTCCTCGACCTCGCTCATCACGTGGGTCGAGTAGATGACCGCCCGGTCGTTGCCCGGGTACTGGCGGACGAAATCAAGTACGGCGCGGCGGGCCATGACGTCCAGGCCGCTCGTCGCCTCGTCGAAGAAGATGACCGGCGGGTCATGCAGCACGGCCCGGGCGATGACGATCTTCTGCTTCATGCCGGTCGAGAACCCGCCGGCCAGCCGGGTCAGGGTCGGACCCAGGTCGAGCAGGCCGTCCAGTTCCGCCATGCGCCGGTCGACGGCGTCCCTGCTCATGCCGTAAAGCCTGCCGAAGTAATGCAGTATCTCCCGGCCGGTCAGCCGGTCGTACAGGCCCATGCCGCCGTTGACGACGCCGATGTTGCGGCGCACCGCCTCGGCATCGCGCACGATGTCAAGGCCGTTCACCGTGGCGGTACCTGAGGTGGCGTCGATGAGGGTGGAGAGGATGCGGAGGGTTGTGGTCTTGCCGGCACCGTTCGGACCGAGCAGTCCGAACACCTCCCCGGCCCGGACACTGAAACTGACATCATCTACTGCCAGCACGTCCCTGAACTTCTTTGTCAACCCCGTGACTTCTATCATACGGCCAATATAACGGCCCGCCTGTCAGCTGACGGTGTCGTGTAAAGGCTTATCATCAAAGGTAATGAAACGCGATGAACAGGCGCTTGACTCGCACCGGCTGCTGCCGCGGCTGCTGCGTGGGGTGGACAGGGTGGACAGCCGCACGGTGCTGTGTGGCCTGCAGCTGGATGCCCCACTCGTACCGCTCCGCCAGCAGGCCGGGCTGCCGGCCACCGCCGGCCCGCAGATCGTGCCGGCCCGGCTTCTGCTGGACGGAACGAGCGGACTGCAGCCGGCCAGCTGCGTGGCGGGCCTGAGCAACGACAGCATGGGCAACCTGATCAGCAGCGTCCGCAGTCTGGCGCAGCTGGGCGTGGCGGCGGTGGTGCTCGACCTGAGCAACCAGGCGGACAGCCCTCCGTTCGGCACGGAAGTGTGGCGGCCCCGAAGCCGCGAGGAGCTGGCTGAGCTGCGGGCGGCTGCAGGAGTGCCGTTCTGGCTGTCCGGCATCGCCAGCGCTGATGATGCTGACGTCGCCCTGGAGGCCGGTCTCGATGCGGTAGTCATCCACAGCGGCACCGGCCGCCTGATAGGCGGGCCGGCCGTCATAGAGGTACTTCCTGAAGTGGTCGACGCCGTGGCCGGCACGATCGCCGTTCTGGCCGGCGGCACCGTCCGGGACGGTATCGACGTTTTCAGGCTGCTGTCCGTCGGTGCTGACGCTGTGGTCATCGAAGGGGACCGCAGCCTGGAGCACCTTACGGCTGAACTTCACTACGCGATGCGGCTGACCGGCTGCGCCTCTTTCAGTGAGATCGGGCTCGACTCGGTGTACGCGCCACTGTTCGGGGAGAGCCTGCCATGATCGCCTTCATCGAAGGTCAGGTGGCCGAGGTCCGCAAACAGAGCGCCATCGTCCGCACGGGCCCGGTCGGCCTGGAAGTGTTCGCACCGGCCAGCACGCTCGGTGTGCTGCGCAAGGGTGAGTCGGTCACGCTGCACACTTACCTGGTTGTCAAAGAAGACCTGCTGGCGCTCTACGGCTTCCGCAGCGGGGACGAACACACGCTGTTCACCCACCTTATTACCGTCAGTGGCGTCGGCCCGAAGCTGGCTCTGGCCATCATGTCGACGCTGCCGGCGCCGACTGTCGCGCGGGCCATCACCGATGGCGATGCCGCGCTGCTCGCCACCTCGCCGGGTGTCGGCAAACGCACGGCTGAGCGGCTGATCCTGGAGCTCGCCGGTCGCCTGCCGGAGGAGCTGATGGCGGAGGCTCCCGCTGGCCGGTCCGTGCCCGCCGACAGCGGTGCTGCCCTGGACGCGGTCAGTGCCCTGCTGGCCCTGGGCTTCCGTGAAGCCCAGGTGCGTTCGCTCGTCGCGGAGCTGGCCGCCGCGCAGCCGGATGACGGGCCAGAGGCGCTCATCCGCAAGGCGCTGGCCCGGCTGCGCTGACGTTCACGTTCAGGCAGGCAGGACCGCGTCAGGTGTGACGGTCGGCAGGTCGAACGCCATGCCGACCGCCTCGTAGGTGACGTGGCCACGGTAGGTGTTCAGGCCGTTCAGCAGTGCCAGGTCGCGGCGCAGGGCCCGGATGGGGTCGCCGGCCAGCTGCAGCGCGTAAGGCAGCGTCTGGCTCGACAGCGCGATGGTGCTGGTGTTGGGCACTGCACCCGGCATGTTCGACACACCGTAATGGACGACCCCGTCCAGCACGTAGCTGGGCTTGTCATGGGTGGTGGGCCGGATCGTCTCGATGCAGCCGCCCTGGTCGACGGCGACGTCGACGATGACGCTGCCTTCCCGCATGAGGCCCAACATCTCGCGGGTCACAAGCCGGGGTGCACGGGCACCGGGGATGAGGACGGCCCCGATGAGCAGGTCAGCGCGGCTGAGTACTTCTTCGATGTTGCCGGTGTTGCTGACCAGCGTCTGCAGGCGGCCGCCGAAGACGTCATCCAGGTACTGGAGCCGGGCGTGTGACACGTCGAGGATGGTGACGCGTGCACCCAGGCCCAGCGCCATCTTCGCGGCGTTGGTGCCGACCATGCCGCCGCCGAGGATCACGACCTCGCCGGCCGGAACGCCAGGCACGCCGCCCAGTAGCAGGCCCCGCCCGCCCATGAAGCGGGTCAGGTGATGCGCTCCGACCTGGACGGACATCCGGCCGGCCACCTCGCTCATCGGCGTCAGCAGCGGCAGGGCACCGTTGGCCAGCTGTACCGTCTCGTAGGCGATGGCGGTAGTGCCCGAAGCGAGCAGGACCTCGGTCAGCTCGCGCTCGGCAGCGAGGTGCAGGTAGGTGAACAGCGTCAGTTCTTCGCTCAGGAACGGGTAATCCTCCGGCTGGGGTTCCTTCACCTTCAGGACCAGCTGCTGCTCCCAGGCGTCCGAAGCCTGCCGG
>CAYPKV010000020.1:23798-25075 GCA_964411415.1 uncultured bacterium | reverse complement strand
TGCGGTCAGCTCTTGAAAGGAGGGACACATGGCCTCTAAAGCCGATATCATCAACAAAGTCGCCGAGGATGGCGGTCTGAGCCGCAAGGACGCCAAGACTGCCGTCGAAGGTGTACTGGAAGCCATCAGTGGCTACCTGAAGAAGGGTGAGAAGGTCCAGCTCACCGGTTTCGGTACCTTCGAGGTACGCGAGCGTAAAGAGCGCAGTGGCGTCAGACCCGGCACCACTGAGCGCATCACCATCCCGGCCAGCAAGTACCCGGCTTTCAAGCCCGGTAAGGTCCTCAAGGACGAAGTCTCCGGCTGAGGAGCTTCCGGTAAGCGGTCCTGAATCCGGACCACTGCCGGAGAGTACGGACGCAGCGGCCTGGTGCCGGCTGCGTCCGTTCCTGTTTCGAAGGGCAGGCAGACCCAACTGATGATCGCGATTCTGGGAGCGATGGAAGTCGAAACGACACTGCTGCTTGAGCAGCTGAGCAGCGTCCGGTCCGCTGAACAGGCGGGCATCAGCACTCACCGGGGCCGGCTGCACGGCCAGGAGGTACTGCTGGCTACGTGCGGCATCGGCAAGGTGAACGCGGCCCGTGTCGCCACCATGCTGATCGCAGCAGGAGCTGACGCACTGGTCTTCACCGGCGTGGCCGGCGCCCTTGATCCGCAGCTCGGGCCGGGTGACGTGGTCATCAGCACCGACTGCGTACAGCACGATGTCGACGTGACCGCCCTGGGCTATGCACCGGCGGAGATCCCCGGCGAGCCGCTCGCCTGGCCGGCCGACAGCCGCCTGCGTGAGCTGGCACTGGCTGCCTGCGCTGACGCCGGCCTGGAGCGCAGCTTTCCGGGCCGGGTGCTGTCCGGTGACACCTTCCTCGCTGATCCGGAGCGGGCTGCTGCCCTGCACCGTGACCTGCACGGCAGCTGCGTAGAGATGGAAGGCGCTGCGGTCGCCCAGGTGTGTGCAGCCTCCGGCGTGCCGTTCGTGATCATCCGTTCCGTCAGTGACCGGGCTGATGGTGGCGCGAGCCCTGACTTCAGGGAGTTCACGGCCCTGGCTGCCCGCCACTCGGCCGCTGTTGTGGAAGCACTGCTCAAACGCTTATGATTGCCGGCGCAGGGGAGTAGCCACCCGGGCCAGGCTGAGCCGGCCGGGGGTTGCGCTTCGTCAGCACGGTGACCGGAGTCACCCGGAGCGCAAACGCAGAAGCGAGACCTGACTTATGGTGCGGAGGACAGACCGTCCCCCGCGCCCGCGTTTACGGAGGTTTTCGTGGATCTGA
>CAYPKV010000020.1:0-23788 GCA_964411415.1 uncultured bacterium | reverse complement strand
GTATGGCCCGATCCACTTCTATCTCTGGAGTTACGGATTCCGGGAGCGCCCGGAGTTGGCGGGCATCCTGAGCGAGGGCCGCATCGCCCTCGCCGCCGGTACCTTCCTGGCCCTCATCGCCACACTGCTGGCGCTCGACCTTGGTGTGTTCAACCGCAAGGTGCACGTGGTTTCCGTCAGGGAAGCCGGCACGTGGACAGCGGTGTGGGTCTCATTGGGCCTCCTGTTCAACCTGGCGATCTGGTACTTCTTCGGCGCTGAAGCCGGCCTGACGTTCCTGACCGGCTACCTGATCGAGTACTCACTTTCCATCGACAACATCTTCGTGTTCGTGCTCGTTTTCGGCGCGTTCGGAGTGCCACCGCAGTATCAGCACCGGGTGCTGTTCTGGGGCGTGCTGGGCGCCGTCATCATGCGCGGCATCATGATCTTCGCGGGCGTCGCTCTCATCGAGCGGTTCGAGTGGATCATGTACCTGTTCGGCGCGTTCCTGCTGTTCGCCGGTATCCGCATGCTGTTCGACAAGGACGACGGTCCGGTCAACATGCAGGACAACCGCATCCTGAAGCTCGTCAGACGATTCATCCCGGTCACCGAACATTACGAAGGCCAGAAGTTCTTCACCCGCAAGAGCGGCCGGCGCATGGCCACGCCGCTGTTCCTGGTGCTGGTCGTGGTCGAGGTGACCGACCTCGTGTTCGCCGTCGACAGCATCCCGGCCATATTCGCCATCACGACCGATCCGTTCCTGGTGTTCACCAGCAACATATTCGCGATCCTGGGCCTGCGCAGCCTGTACTTCCTGCTGGCCGGCATCATCCACCGGTTCATCTACCTCAAGGCCGGCCTGGCAGTCATCCTCGGCTTCGTCGGCATCAAGATGCTGATCGCCGACTGGTACCACATGCCTACCGCGGTAAGCCTGGGTGTCATCGTCGGAGTGCTGGCGGTAAGCATCATCGCCTCGCTCCTGCGTGCACCACCTGAACCTGCACCTTCTGCTGAACGCGACCACCTGGAACCACCGCCTGCGGACTGAACGCCTGAGCCGGGAAGCCGTGCTGCGGTGAGTTAGACTGAAGCTGACGGGCCGGAGCACGGCTCAACAGGTTTTTCGGCAGGCCGCCGGCAGTTTCCGCCGGCGCCTGACCGGGAGAGGAAACACCGACCACATGGCTGACACACTACGCAGCGCACGTGCCGCACTGAGTGAGGAGCAGCTCCTGCAGCTGGAACGGACCGAGCTGCAGGAATGGCTTGACTCACTCGACTACGTGCTGGAATCCGGCGGTGGTGACCGCGCCCTGCAGCTGCTGCAGAAACTGCGTGACCACGCGGCCCGCGAGGGCGTCGCACTGCCCTTCAGGGCAACTACCCCCTACACCAACACCATCCCGGCCGACCAGCAGCCCGAGTACCCGGGTGACCTGGAGATCGAACGCCGCATCCGGCACCTGCTCCGCTGGAACGGCATGGCGATGGTCACACGTGCCAACGACATGTCCAAAGGCATCGGCGGACACATCGCCAGTTACGCCTCCAGCGCCACGTTCCTCGAAGTCGGTTTCAACCACTTCTTCCGCGGTCCTGATGCCGGCCTCGACGCTGACCAGATCTACTTCCAGGGGCACGCGAGCCCCGGCATATACGCCCGCGCCTACCTGGAACGGCGCTTCGACGTGGAGACACTGCGGAACTTCCGCCGTGAACTTGCCGACGGGCCGGCGCTGTCCAGCTACCCGCACCCGTGGCTCATGCCGGACTTCTGGAGCTTCCCGACGGTATCGATGGGCCTGGGCCCGATCATGTCGATCTACCACGCGCGCTTCATCCACTACATGGAGGACCGCGGCCTGAAGCCACGCGGCAACGGCAAGGTGTGGGCGGTCATCGGTGACGGTGAAACGGACGAGCCCGAGACCCTCGGTGCCATCCGCATCGCCGCCCGTGAGAAGCTCGACAACCTGATCTGGCTCGTCAACTGCAACCTGCAGCGCCTGGACGGCCCCGTCCACGGCAACGGCCTGATCATGCAGGAGCTTGAAGGCATGTTCCGCGGCGCCGGCTGGAACGTCATCAAGGTCGCCTGGGGCAGCCGCTGGGACGAACTGCTCGAGCGTGACACCGAAGGCGTACTCATCGAACGTTTCAACCAGCTCATCGACGGCGAGTCGCAGCGGTACGCGGCGTTCGGCGGCCAGGAGCTGTACGACCACTTCTTCAACACCCCGGAGCTGAAGAAACTCGTCGAAGGCTGGAGCATCGAGGACATCGACCGGCTCAACCGCGGCGGCCACGATCCCGTGAAGATTTACGCCGCGTTCGAGCGGGCCGTGAACCACAAGGGCAGCCCGACCGTCGTGCTGCTGCGGACCGTCAAGGGCTACGGCATGGGCGAGGCTGGCGAAGGCAAGAACATCACCCACCAGCAGAAGCAGCTGACCCTCGACGAGCAGCGCTACTTCCGTGACCGCTTCGAGATTCCCATCAGCGACGAGCAGATGGAGAAGTACCCGTTCCACCGCTTCACCGAAGACAGCGAAGAGTACAGGTACCTCATGGCCCGCCGCGAGGCGCTCGGTGGTGTCATGCCGCGCCGCATCGTCAGGGCCGAGCCGGTTGCCCCGCCGGAAGCGTCCGTCATCGAAGAGTTCTTCGCCGGCTCAGGCGACCGTGAAGTGTCGACCACCATGATCTACGTCACCCTGCTGCGCAAGCTGCTGCGGGACGAGACCTGGGGCCGCCTCATCGTGCCGATCATCCCGGACGAAGCCCGGACGTTCGGCATGGAAGCCCTGTTCCGCCAGATCGGCATCTACTCGCACGTCGGCCAGCTGTACGAGCCGGTGGACCGCGAGAACCTGCTGTTCTACAAGGAATCCAAGGACGGCCAGATCCTGGAGGAAGGCATCACCGAGGCCGGAGCGATGGCGTCGTTCATCGCCGCCGGTACCGCTTACGCCAACCACGGGGTCAACACCATCCCGTTCTTCGCGTACTACTCGATGTTCGGCTTCCAGCGGGTCGGTGACCTGATCTGGGCTGCTGCCGACTCGATGACCCGCGGCTTCCTCATCGGCGCTACCGCCGGCCGCACCACGCTCGCCGGTGAAGGCCTGCAGCACCAGGACGGCAACTCCCACGTGCTCGCCTACCCTGTGCCCAACCTGCTGGCTTTCGACCCGAGCTTCTCGTTCGAGATCGCCGTGGTCATCCTGGACGGCATGCGGCGCATGTACCAGGAACAGGAGAACATCTTCTACTACCTGACGGTCGGCAACGAGAACCGCGTCCAGCCGCCCGCTCCGGAACATCTGAGCCGCGAGGAACTGAAGAGCGGCATCCTGAACGGCCTCTACCTGTTCCGCCCGGCCGGCACCGAGGGCCATCCCGCCCAGCTGCTCGGCTCCGGCGCCATCATGTTCGAGGTGCTCGAAGCCCAGGAACTGCTGGCCGGTTACGGCGTCGCTGCTGACGTGTGGAGCGCGACCTCGTACAAGAAGCTGCACACTGAGGCGCTCGACGTTGAACGCTGGAACCGCCTGCACCCTGAAGAGGAAGCGCGGGTCCCTTACGTCCGGCAGGTGCTTGAGGCGACCGAAGGCCCCATCGTGGCTGCCTCGGACTACATCAAGCTGCTGCCGCAGGCCCTCGCCGGACACCTGCCCCGACCCATCACCGTGCTGGGCACCGACGGCTTCGGCCGCAGCGAAGCCCGCGCCGAACTGCGTGACTTCTTCGAAGTCGACGCGCGCCACATCACCGTGGCTACCCTGCATGCACTCGCCGAGGCCGGCACCATCGAGCGTTCGCTCGTCAGCAAGGCCATCGCCGACCTGGGCGTCGATCCTGACAAGCCCAACCCCAGGATTTCCTAAGGAGACGCACTGTGGCGAAGGAATTCAAACTGCCCGATGTCGGTGAAGGTGTCGAATCCGGCACCGTCGTGTCGGTCCTCGTGAAGGAAGGCGACGTGATTGCCGTCGACCAGGGCGTGATCGAACTCGAGACGGACAAAGCCGTCGTGGAAGTACCCTCATCCGTAGCCGGCCGGGTCACCTCCGTTGCTGTCACAGCGAACAGCGAGGTCAAGGTGGGCCAGCTGCTCCTGACGGTGGAAGAAGCAGGCGCCGGGGAAGCTCCGGCGGCCGCTGAACCTGAACCCGCCGCTCCGGAGCCCGCGGCGGCAGCAGCGGAACCGGCAGCCCCGGCTGCACCCGCAGCTGCACCCGCGCCAGCTCCAGCTGCTGTGGCGGCAGTGCCGGCCAGCGCAGGTGCTGCCAGCCGTATCCCTGCGGCCCCCAGCGTCCGCAGGCTCGCCCGCGAACGCGGCATCGACCTGAGTCAGGTGCAGGGCACCGGCATCCTCGGCCGCATCTCGGCCGCTGACCTGGACCGTCACGGCGCGGCTCCCGCAGCTGCAGCCGGCGTACCGGCCTTCCAGCTGCCGGACTTCAGCCGCTGGGGCAACACCGAGCGCCGGCCCATGTCCGGCATCCGCAAGGCCACCGTCCGCTCCATGGCGACCGCCTGGGCGACCGTACCGATGGTCACCCACTTCGACAAGGCCGATACCACCGCGCTCGAGGAGCTCCGCAAGCGCTATCAGCCCCGCGCTGAGGCTGCCGGCACCAAGCTGACCCCGACCGCCATCCTGGTGAAGATCGCAGCTGCGGCGCTGCGGCGTTTCCCGGACTTCAACGCCAGCATCGACGTGGAAACCCAGGAGATCATCTACAAGGACTACGTAAACATCACGGTCGCAGTCGACACTGACAACGGCCTGCTCGTCCCGGTCATCAGGGACGCCGACCGCAAGAACGTGATCGAGCTGTCAGCTGAACTCGGGGAGCTCGCCGAGAAGGCGCGGGACCGCAAGCTCACCCTCGAGGAGATGCAGGGCGGCAACTTCAGCATCAGCAACCTGGGCGGAATCGGCGGAACCGGTTTCACTCCGATCGTCAGCCCGCCTGAAGTCGCCATCCTGGGCGTGTCTCGCAGCACCTGGGAGCCCGTGTACGACCGTTCCAGCGGCGAGTTCGAGCCCCGGCTCATGATGCCGCTCGCCCTCACCTACGACCACCGCCTCATCGACGGTGCTGCCGCGGCCCGGTTCCTCCGCTGGATCTGCCAGGCGGTCGAGGAACCGTTCCTGCTCGCCCTCGAAGGCTGAGCAGCTGCTGACTGCCAGACGGGGGCCGTCCACTCATCGTGGTGGACGGCCCCCGTGCTAGTATGAGCGCTCATGGACGGTATCAGCGGTGCCCGGACAGTCAACGCAGCCACCGCGGCGCGCAGTCAGGTCATCACTGATTCGGGTCGCCTCAGTGGCCTCGTCGCCCGCGGCCTGACCCGCCGGTACGGGCGCCGCCAGGTCGTCAAAGGCGTGGACCTGCACCTGAACCGCGGCGAGATCGTCGCACTGCTCGGCCCTAACGGTGCCGGCAAGACGACCAGCTTCTACATGATGGTCGGTTTCGTCCGGCCCAACGCCGGACGCATCACGCTCGATGGAACTGACGTGACCAGCTGGCCCATGCACCGCCGCGCCAGTCAGGGCCTCGGTTACCTGGCGCAGGAACCGAGTGCCTTCCGCCGGATGAGCGTTCTGGACAACCTGCTGGCCATCCTGGAGTTCCAGGACCTGAACCGTGCAGCCAGACTGGAACGTGCCCATGCCCTGCTCGAGGAGTTCGGCCTGTCACGCCTGGCCGGCAGCCGTGCTGACACCCTCTCGGGCGGTGAACGGCGCCGGCTCGAGATAGCCCGCAGCCTGACGACCGATCCTTCCTACATCCTGCTGGACGAACCGTTCACCGGGGTCGATCCGAAGTCGATCCGTGAGATACAGCTGCTCATAAGGGACCTGCGGGAACGCCGCGGCCTGGGAGTGCTGCTCACGGACCACAGCGTGCGTGAGACGCTCGCCATCGCAGACCGGGTTGCACTTATGTTCGACGGGGCCGTACGTTTCGACGGAACTCCGGAGGAGTTCGCGGAAGACGAAGACGTGCGCAACTACTACCTGGGAGCAGATTTCCGCATCTGAGGCCGTGAACTGCTGATGGGACTTCTCTGGCTGGTACTGCTGCTCATAGTGCTCGCTGGCGTGATCGCCTTCGCAGGGGACCGGCTGGGTACGTTCGTCGGCCGGCACCGTCTCAGCCTGTTCGGTGCCCGGCCCCGCCTGACCGGCCAGATCGTCGGTGTGCTGGCAGGCATCCTCATCATGCTGACCACCCTCGGCGTCATGGCGCTCGCCAACCGCAACGCCACTGCGACGCTGCTCAACGCACAGCAGGCCGCGCGCGAACTCACTGACCTGCAGGCGGAGCAGCGCATCCTCACGGCGATGGTCCGAGACCTGGAGCGGGAACTCGAGGACGGGGCCAGCCAGCTGGAGGACGCCCGGGCCGAGCTCGCTGCGGTCACCACCCAGCGGGACGAGGCCCAGGCTGAGGTCGAAGCCGCTGCCGCGGCGCTCGACGAGCTCGTTGCCGAACAGCGCTTCCTTGAAGCCGAACTCATTGACCTGCAGGCCAACATGCTCGACATGACCGCGACGCTCGAAGAACTGCAGGTGAACCTGCAGATCGCCCAGCAGCAGCTGGAACGGGCAGCGCAGCGTCAGACGCTCGCTGAGAACGAAGCCGCCCGTGCCCAGGGCGAAGCCCAGGCGCTGCTGCTTGAGACCGAAGAGCTGTCAGAGCTCATCGTCCAGCTGGGCGAACAGGTCAGCGAGCTCGAGGGCCAGGCGGCGCAGCTTCGCTCACAGAACGAGCTTCTGCAAGGCGAGAACCGTGCCCTGGACGCCCGCAACGAAGAACTGGCGGCTGACAACAACCGTCTGCTGGACCAGAACGCACTGCTCGGTGAGGTGAACGACACGCTGCGGCTGCGTTTCGAGGAGAGCAACGCCCGGGTGCAGGAGCTGGAGATAAACCTGCAGGTGCTGGAACTGTCGATGGAAGACTCCAGCCGCCGCCTCGTTGAACTGCAGGATGAGTTCGAGCAGATCGCAGCAGGTGAGCTCGCCTACCGGACCGATGACCTTATATATTCCGGTCGCGTCCAGGCTGCCGACCTGCCCGCAGCGCGCGAGGCGCTCGCCGCGTTCGTGCGCTCCGCCAACGAAGTGACCGCCCAGCGTGGTGCCGGTACGATCCAGCTGTCCACCGAACAGTTCGACAGCCTGGCCAGCATGGTGGCCCAGTCGGACGTTGAGCTCGTGATCACCTTCATCTCACCGCGTAACCAGCTGCGTTCGGCCACGGTCGAAGTGTCGGTAGAAGCGTGGGAGAACAGTCAGGTGCTGAGCGCCGGACAACTGCTTGGCAGCCGCATCGTCCACCTGGGCAGCAGTGACCAGCCGACGAGTCAGAGCGAGATACGTGCCGCCCTGCTCGAACTGATGCGCACGACCCGTAACCGGCTGACCAGGGCAGGCTTCTTCTCGCAGGAAGCGCCCCAGTTCAGTGAGTCAGAGGACGCCCTCATCGCCCAGCTGAACCGGCTGGACGGTCAGGTGACCATAGGCGTGCTGACCCGCGAACCGGTGTACCGGGGCGGGCCAGCGCATCTGGAGTTCGTGATCCTTAACTGAAGATCAGCTGTTCGCCTGGTTCTTCAGCAGGTCGCGGATCTCGGTGAGCAGTACTTCTTCCGTGCTCGGTGCGGCCGGTGCTTCCGGGGCAGCGGCTTCCTCGCGCTTGAACTGCTCCTGCATGCGTGCCCAGGCGCGGATGACCAGGTAGAGCACGAACGCGATGATCAGGAAGTTGATCACCGTGTTCAGGAACGAGCCCAGCTGGATCACCGGTGCGCCGGCGGCCACCGCCTCGCCGACCGAGCTGTACAGCTCACGGTCAGCCAGGATGATGCCCAGTTCAGAGAAGTCCACTCCACCGATGATCATCCCGACGATCGGCATGATCACCTGGTCGACGAGTGAACTGGTGATGGCACCGAACGCCCCGCCGATGATCACGGCGACGGCAAGATCGAGTACGTTGCCACGGTTTATGAAGTCCAGAAAGCCTTTCAGCATCGGGTCAACTCCTCCTGTTTGCGCCCCGGGCATCCGGCCCGTTCAGGCTGCGGCAAGTATAGCCCGAGCACTCAGCCACCCCGCTGGCGCAGTGCTTCGTACAGCAGCAGGGCACCCGCTGTCGCCACGTTCAGGCTGTCGGCCATGCCGTGCATGGGGATCAGCACCTGCTCGTCGGCAGCCTCGAGTACTGACATCGGCAGGCCGTCATGTTCCGTACCCAGCACTATCGCGCAGCCACCCGTCAGGTCGGCGTCCCAGTAACTGCTGTGAGCGCCCGGGCTCGTCGCGACGATGCGCCAGCCCCGCCGACGCAGCCAGGCAAGCAGCTGATCCGTGCCGACCTGGGTGACGGGCCGGGCGAACAGGCTGCCCATGCTGGCCCGCACGACGTTCGGGTTGAACAGGTCGGTGCCTGCGCCGGTGACGAACACGGCGTCAGCGCCGGCTGAGTCGGCCGTACGCAGCAGCGCCCCCAGGTTGCCGGGCTTCTCGAGTCCGTCGATCACGAGCAGCAGCGGGTCGCCGGGCAGGTCGATGTCTTCCGGTGCGAGCTGCCACGTCTCCGCCAGCGCCAGGGCGCCGTCCGGGTTCTCACGCATGCTGAGCCGCAGGAACGCCGCTTCAGACAGCCGGACCGTTTCCACTCCGACCAGGCCGAGCTCCGCGATGAGCTGCGTCATGCCAGCCGGCGCCGACATCGTCTCGCATATGTACAGGGTGCGCAGCCGCACGTTCGCCTGGACCGCCCGGGTAACTTCCCGGCGTCCTTCTATGAGGAACAGGCCTTCACGGTCCCGTTCCCGCCGGTCTTTCAATCGCAGCAGAGCCTTGACCTCTGCGTTTCTCGGGCTGTCTACATGCCTCATGACCGTCATTGTACTGCGCTGCCAGACGGGCCTTCTGCTAGAGTGGGCCTGTGAGCAACCTGCTGAGCGTACAGGAGCTCCGTGACCTGCTCGGAGACCCCCGCCTGTCCGTCATCGATGCCCGCTATGACCTGAACGATCCTCAGGCGGGCCGCGAGGCGTGGCTGACCAGCCACATCCCCGGTTCCGTCCACCTGGACCTGAGCCGTGACCTGTCCGGTCCGGCCGGTAAGCACGGTGGCCGGCACCCGCTGCCGGAACCTGACAGCCTGGCCCGCACCTTCGGAGCGGCCGGCATCGGTCCTGACAGCCAGGTCGTTGTTTACGATCACGACACCGGCATGTTCGCCGCCCGGGTCTGGTGGATGCTCCGCTACATGGGGTTCGACGCCGTCCAGGTGCTCGATGGCGGTTTCCGGGCCTGGCACGAAGCGGGCGCCCCACTGAGCAGGGAAGGGCGTACTCCCGACGCTGCCGCGTTCGTCCCTGACGTGCGGCTCGAACTGCTCGCCAGCCGTGACGAAGTGATGGCCGCCCTCGGCAACGACGCCGTCCGTCTCCTGGATGCCCGCACCCCGGAACGGTTCCGCGGTGAGGTCGCCGCGTTCGACCCCGTGGTCGGTCACATCCCCGGCGCAGTCAACCGGCCCTACACTGACAACGTCCGAGGTGGCCGGATGCTGCCGCGCAATGAACTGCGCGAACTGCACGCCGACTCTGCCGGCCTGCCCGAGGTCATCGCCTACTGTGGCTCAGGCGTCAGCGCCGCCCTGGCAGTGCTGGCCATGACCGAAGCGGGCCTGCCCATGCCTCGCCTGTACGCGGGATCCTGGAGTGACTGGATCACTTTCGAAGACGCCCCCACAGCGACAGGCTGAGTGAACCCGTGAGGATGCTGCGCAGTTCGTTCATGTGGGAGTCGCTCCTGAAGGGACTGCCCGCCGGCCTTCTCGTGCTGCTGCCGCTCCGTGATGAGGACGGAAGCCTCGCAGACTTCGAGGTCCTGGCGGCCAACCCCGCTGCACTGCGCCTGCTGGGCACGACTGAGTACGACCTGCTCGGCAGCCGGCTCGGCGCCGTACATCCGAACTTCCGCCAGCGCAGCGTTCTGAACAGCTTCGACAAGGTACTCGGAAGCGACGCGGCCGGCGAGTTCGAACAGCTGCTGCCTGAGACTACCGGCAGCAGCGCCGTGCCCGGCTGGTACGAGCTGACGCTCATCCCGGCAGACGGCCGGATCATCATGATCATGGACTCGATCTCCAAGCGCAAGTCAGTCCTGCGCGAAGCCGTGCGCATGATGAACGTCGACGACCTGACCGGCATCGGCAACCGCCGCCTGCTGAAGAGCCACTTCTGGCGTCAGCGTCAGCAGGACGGCGGCATGGCGCTCATCTTCCTGGACCTGAACGGCTTCAAGCGCATCAACGACACGTACGGTCACGAGACCGGCGACGAGGTGCTGAAGATTATCGCCCAGCGCATCCGCAACAGCGTCAGGCCTGACGAGGCGATAGCCCGCATGGGCGGTGACGAGTTCGCAGTGCTGCTCGACACGGGTGACCGTGCAGCGGCCGAGTCCGTGGCCGGGCGCCTGCGTGAAGCCATCGCCAGGCCGATCAGCCTGGCGGGCAATCACATGGAACTGTCGACCAGCCTGGGCATCGCCTGCTTCCCTGAGGACGGTCGCTCGTTCGAGGCCCTCTCCGCCGCTGCGGACAGCCGCATGTACCTGGACAAGAACAGGCGCGCTGAAGCCTCAGGAGACGTCGCGGCGCAGGAACAGCCACCAGCCGAGGCCCGCGAACACCACGAAGTAAACCAGCAGCGTGAGCCCTGACTGCAGCATGGTCATGCTGCCACCGAGCAGCGCTGAGAACTGACCGGCTTCAGCCGCACTTATCCCCAGCAGCTCACCCAGGTCGCCGAGCAGTGACCGCGAAGGTGCGTACAGGTTCGTCGTGAAGTAAAAGCGGGGCAGGTCAGTCAGGGTCTGCTGCAGGTTCAGGGCCTGGAACATGGCGTTGAAACGCGTGAGCGGCTGCAGCACGACGAGACTCCGGAACGCCGAGTACAGCGTCTCGATCAGGCCGGGCAGGAAGAACACGGTGACGATGCCCAGAGCCACGTTGCGGAGCAGGAACACCATCAGGAACGCGAACGCCACTGCCGCCGGCGCGAACAGTATCTGCAGTCCGGCAGCCCGGAACAGGCCGGCCCAGTCCCCCTGGAAACCGGTGCCGAGGAACGTCGTGCCCAGCGCTCCGAACAGCACGCCAGACAGCAGGGCTCCCAGCAGCAGCACGGCGAACACCAGCCATGCCACCAGGAACTTGCCGGCGAACACGGCAGACCGGCTGGGCTGAGCTACGAGCGTGGTCTTCCACATGTTCTGGCTCCGTTCCTCACCGATGAGCAGCGCCGCGAACAGCGCGATGATGATCATGTAAAAGCTCGGGCTCAGGTACGCCGGACCCACGAGTGCCAGCCTGGCGATACCGAACGGAGATGCGAACTCGTGCAGGATGTCAGCCACACCGAGTCCTTCAGCCTCGAGGAACGAACCGCTGACGTTCACCTGCAGGACACGCCCGACGATGAGCAGCAGCAGCGGCAGCACCAGCCAGTAAAGTCCGGCCAGCACGTACGTGCGCCGCTTCTGGCGCACCTTCATCAGTTCGGCGCGGACCGTGTTGAACAGCGCGTTCATACGGGTCTCCCGTCTTCACGGAGCAGCCGCAGGTAGGCGTTCTCCAGGCTTTCCTGTTCCTGCACGGCCTCGCTCACCTCGATACCAGCTTCCACGAGCTTTGCCAGCAGGCCAGCTGCCTCGTCCACGGTCACTGTGGTGCGGATCCAGCCGTCGGAGACGACCTCGGCACCCAGTTCCAGTGACCGCAGCCCTTCGGCCAGCCGTTCCTGATCACGGCCCCTGAGCCGGTAGCGGACGGTGCTCTCGCCGATCTGCCGCACGAGTTCACGTAATGGCCCGTCGAACAGCATGTGACCCCGTTCGATCACCAGTACCCGCTCAACCAGCTTCTCGAGTTCAGCCAGGATGTGCGAGGAGATCAGGATGGTCACGCCCTGGGCCGCGATCTCACGCAGGCTCTCGCGCACCTCGGCGATGCCGACCGGGTCGAGTCCGTTAGTCGGCTCGTCCAGCAGCAGCACCTCCGGTTTCCACAGCAGCGCCCGCGCCAGGCCCAGCCGCTGCCGCATTCCCTGGGAGTAGGCGCCGACCTTCTTGTCAGCCGCCTGTTCCATGTGCACGAAACGCAGCACCTCATCGATCCGTTCCGCCGGCACATCACCGTGCAGTGCCGCTGAATGCTGCAGGTTGCGACGGCCGGTCATGTACGGGTAGAAGCTCGGTTCCTCGATCATCGTGCCGACCCGCAGCAGAGCAGGTCCCGGGACCCGTTCCCCCAGCAGGCGACTGCTGCCGGCGCTGGGCCGGATCAGGCCGGCGATCATGCGCAGCGTAGTCGTCTTGCCAGCGCCGTTCGGTCCGAGGAAGCCGGTGATCTGTCCTTTCGGCACCCGGAAACTCACGTTGTTCACCGCCATGCGGCGGCCGTACCGTTTGCTCAGCGACTCAACTTCGATCGCCACGTCCTGGTTCATCGGCTGGATACCCCCTGCAGAGAAACGTATCAGTAAACGACCGACTCAGGTTTGAGACTGCGTTCCATCAGTGCCCTGATCGCTTCTGCGGCTGGCCTGCGACCGAAGATCACAGCATGAACCTCGCTGCAGATCGGCAGGTCCAGGCCATGTTCCAGAGCGTACTCCACGACACGCTGTACCGTCCCGACTCCCTCAGCCGTCAGCCCTTCCGCCTCGAGCGCCGCAACGTCCTCGCCCCTGGCGATCCGGCTGCCCGCCAGGAAGTTCCGCGACTGCGGCCCGGCACAGGTAGCGATCATGTCGCCGAGCCCCGACAGGCCGTAGAGCGTCTCACGCCGTCCGCCCAGGAGCGTGCCCAGACGCACGAGTTCATGCAGGCCACGCGTGATGATCGTCGCCTTGGTGTTCTCGCCCAGGTCGAGCCCACTGCTGATGCCGGCAGCGAGCGCGATCACGTTCTTTATGGCCCCGCCCAGCTCGACCCCGGTGACGTCGTCGCTGGAGTACACGCGGAAGCTGGGTCCCTGCAGCCAGGCCTGCACCTGGTCGCGAAGCTCCGCACCAGCAGCCGCGATCACGGCCGCTGCCGGCTTGCCGCTGGCGATCTCCCCGGCCAGGTTCGGTCCTGACAGGGCAGCCGTCTGTGCCTGGGGCTGGATCCGGCTGATCACCTGCGTCATGCGCTCCAGGCCGTGCTGCCCGAAGCCCTTAATGCAGGAAACGATCGCGGGCAGGGCAGGGAAGCTGGTCAGCACCTGCAGCAGGAAGCGGCTGGGCACCGCGATGAACGCAGCCTCGCAGCCGGCGGTCGCCTCAGCCGGGTCGCTGCTGAAGCGCAGCGCCGGGTGCAGTTCCACCCCGGGCAGCCGTGACGGGTTGGTGCGTGACTGCTGCATCTCCTTCACCACCGAGGAGCTGCGCGCCCACAACGTGACGTCATGACCGTTGCCGGCCAGCAGCTGGGCCACAGTCGTGCCCCAGGCACCGGCCCCGATGACACTCAGTCTGGCCATGCACGGCTCCGGCACTGCATCCCAAGGTGTGTAAGTCCCGTCATGGCCCGCATTGTAGCAGGGTGCTAGACTCAGTTCCTGCGCCGTGAAGGTGCTCTTTGTGCAAGTGGAGGAACAATGCCGGTATACGTTTACAGGAATCTTGAGACGGGAGAAACCTTCGAGCTTGAGCAGCGGATCACCGAGCCTGCTCTCACGGTGGACCCCCGGACAGGCGATCCCGTGAAGCGCATCATCCAGCCGGTCGGCATCGCGTTCAAGGGCTCGGGCTTCTACGTCAACGACTCCCGCGGCTCCAGCTCCGAAGCCAGCAGCTCCGGTTCTGGCAGCAGTTCCGCTGCCGCTGCTTCCAGCTCAGACTGAGCAGTCCATCCGGCCTCAGTTGAGGCGCAGTTCGAACATCTTCGGCCAGAGCTTCCCGGTAACCAGGAAGCTCTGGCTTTCTTCGATCCAGGCGATGCCGTTCAGCACCGCATCCGGACCGAGCTCAGCCCACTCGCCGGGAGTCAGCAGGTTCTGCAGGTCGTATACCGCGCTGATCGCACCTCCTTCCCCGATGCGGACGATATAGGTCGTCAGCCATACGTTCGCGTACACGTTCCCGTCCACGCACTCGAGCTCGTTGAGGTTGCGGAGAGGGTTGCCGTTGTAAGTGACCGTGACCGTGTCCAGCAGCTCGAACGTTGTGCTGTCACGATACTGCAACGTGGCGCTGCCGTCGGACATGATCAGGCTGTTGCCGTCATGGCACAGGCCCCAGCCCTGACCTTCATAGGCAAAAGTTGCGGTGTGTTCGAAAGTGTCACGGTCGAACACGAGCGCCTCACCTTCCTGCCAGGTGAGCATCACAAGCTCAGTGCCGACCAGCTCGAGCCCTTCACCGAAATAACGCGCGTCCAGGTCAAGCTGGCGAATCACTTCGCCCGTCAGCGGATCGAGCTCACGCAGGCTCGAGCGACCGTACAGCCCGGTGCTCTCGAACAGCCGGCCGTCTGAGTAAACGAGACCCTGGGTGAAGGCATCCGTCTGATGGCTGAACGTGCGCAGCAGCTCGATGGACGGCGTGGCTGCCTGACCTGACGTGAGCAGTGTGGCTGCGGCAACCGCCGCCAGGATGGTCAGTCTGCGAACCATCGGTCCAGTCTCTCCTTCAGTCCGCTGAGCACCCGCTCTGCCACTTCTGCCTGCGGCAGCGAGCCATCTACAGTCAGCCAGTCATGTTCCGCAGCCTGTGCACGGAACGACTCGGCGACCCGCCGGTGAAAGGCCGCATCGGCCCGCTCCAGCCGGTCAGCATTGCCACGGCTGCGGATCCTGGTCAGGCCGACCTCAGTGTCGATATCGACGAGCACCGTAACGTCCGGTACGCAGTCGCCAGTCACCCGCCTGCTCAGGCCCGTCACGAACTCCGCGTCCAGGCCCCGGCCGGCACCCTGGTACGCCAGGCTGGAACCCGTGAAGCGGTCGCAGATGACCAGCGAACCGGCAGTGAGGGCAGGCCTGATCACATCCTCGACATGCTGAGCGCGGCTGGCTGAGTAAAGCAGGAACTCCGTAAGCGGCGCGATCTGCTGACCCGGATCAAGCAACACTGAACGGATCGCATCACTGACCGGCGTGCCGCCGGGCTCCCGGGTGAGCAGCACCATGCCGGCCCGTGCGGCATCACGGCGCCGCAGCACCTCGGCCAGGTGCACCGCAAGGGTCGACTTGCCAGCACCCTCAGGTCCTTCGAGCGCGATGAACAGCCCGTTCATGCGTTCAGAGCCCGGTGGGCAGGTATATGAAGCGGAACTCGAGGCCGAACTCATCCCTGAGCTTCTCACCCAGAAGGTTCACCCCGATCGTTTCGGTCATGTAATGACCACCGAACATCGCGTTGATACCGTTCTCGAACGGCTCATAGAACATCTCGTGCTTCGGCTCGCCGGTCAGGAAAGCGTCCAGCCCCTCGTCCGCAGCAGTCAGTACGTCCCAGGCTGCACCGCCGCTGATGATGCCGAGGGTCGCGACTTCCTGTTTGCCACCCTCAAGCAGCATGACCGGTTCGCCCAGCTGAGCCTCCACCATCTGGGCCAGCTCGCGCCGGTCCATCACGTCAGGCAGGCGGCCTTTGACGCCGACAGGTCGACCTTTGAACTCACCGAAATCAGCCAGGTCAAGCATCCCCAGCCTGCGGGCCAGTCCCCAGTTGTTGCCGACCTCACGGTGCGCATCGAGCGGGATGTGTGCCGCGTACAGGCTGAGGCCGCGTTCCAGCAGGAACCGGACCCGCCGGCCATGAGCGCCGGTGATCGCCTTCGGCTGACCCCAGAACAGACCGTGGTGCACGATCAGCATCTGTGCACCCAGTGCAGCAGCCTGCTCGAACGTGGACATGCTGCTGTCCACCGCCACAGCCACCGTGGTGACCTCGTCGCTGCCTTCGACCTGCAGTCCGTTCAGGGAGGGGTCAGGGTACTCCCCGATCTTCAGGTATTCGTCCAGCCACTGCACCAGTTCATTTCGGTTCATATCGTTGCCAGCCTACTACGCGGCTGCGCTGGCAACGCCCGCCGGGCAGTCGCGGGCCACGCCTGAGCCAGGGTCAGCATGCTAAAATCCGGTGGGCTCCGGGCCGTCCGGCAGCCGTCAGAATCGCTGTCACCGGGAGCCAGATGCAAAAACAAGAACTGAAGTACGAGGGCAAGGCCAAGCGGGTGTGGTCCACCGCTGAGCCTGGCCTCAACGTCATTGAATTCAAGGATGATGCGACCGCCTTCAACGCACAGAAGCGCGGAACCATCACCGACAAAGGTGCGCTCAACAACGCCATCACAGCCCGTCTCTACCCGCTGCTCGAGGCCGCCGGCGTACCTACCCACTTCGTCAAACTGCTCGGTGCGACCGAGCAGCTGGTCCGTGACGTCGAGATAATCCCGGTGGAGATCATCGTCAGGAACCGTGCCGCTGGTTCGTTCGCAGCCCGGCTCGGCCTCGAGGAAGGCACTCCGCTGGCAACTCCGGTGATCGAGTACTGTTACAAATCGGACGCGCTGGGCGATCCGCTTGTCAGTGACAGCACGCCTGCAGCCATGGGCTGGGCCGAAGCCGCCGAGCTGACCCGCATCAACGAACTGTCCCTGGCTGCCAACCGGTTCCTGCAGGACTTCTACGCCGAACGCGGCATCGAACTCATCGACATCAAGTTCGAGTTCGGGCGGCTGGCTGACGGTACGGTAGTGCTGGCTGACGAGATCAGTCCAGATACCAGCCGGCTCTGGGACCTCAAGACCCGCGAAAAACTGGACAAAGACCGTTTCCGCCGCGACCTGGGAGGCGTAGAAGACGCCTACCGACTCATCCACGATAAGGTGCTTTCATGAAATTCATCGCCATCGTCAACGTCTCGCTCAAGGACTCGATCCTCGACCCGCAGGGCCGTACGATCGAACGCAGTCTGGCCAACCTTGGCTACGACACGGTGCAGGGAGTGAGGACCGGCAAGCAGTTCCGGGTCGCCATGGAAGGTGACCGGGCGGTGGTCGAGAAGCAGCTCGCCGCATTCGCAGGTGAGATCCTCGCGAACCCGGTGATCGAACAGGTCGAATGGGACCTGGTCGCGGACGCTGAGTGAGGTCATACCGATGAAAGCCGCAGTGATAGTGTTCCCGGGCTCTAACGGTGACCAGGATGCCCTGCACGGCCTGGCCGACGCCGGTTACGAAGTGCAGGCTGTATGGCACGCAGAGACCAGCCTGCCCGCGGTCGATCTGGTCATGATCCCCGGTGGTTTCAGCTACGGCGACCACCTCCGCAGTGGCGCCATCGCCGCCCGCAGCCGCATAATGGCCGCGGTCAAGCATGCGGCGGACCGGGGTGTACCCGTCCTGGGCGTGTGCAACGGTTTCCAGATACTGACCGAAGCCGGCCTGCTGCCCGGCGCACTGCTCACCAACAGTCAGCTGCATTTCGTATGCCGCACCGTGCAGGTCCGGGTCGAATCCTCTGCGACCAGTTTCACGCGGGGGATCACGCCCGGCACGCTTCTTTCCATGCCGGTTGCCCACGGTCAGGGCCGTTTCCATGCCGATGAAGACACTCTGCTCGAGCTCGAGGAGTCCGGCCGCGTGGTGTTCCGTTACGCGGACGATCATGGCTTCAACGGCAGCCTCAACGGCATCGCCGGCATCAGCAACGCAGCCGGTAACGTCGTCGGGCTCATGCCGCACCCCGAACGGGCTGTCTCAGACCTGCTCGGCTCCACCGATGGCCTGCCCGTACTGCAGGCACCGCTTAACGCCGGAATGGGAGCAGCGCTGTGAGTGACCTCAGGAGCCGTGCGGCCGAGTTCGGCCTCACCCTTGCCGAGTGGGACGAAGCCGAACGCCGTGAAGGCAAGCCGCTCCGTCACCTCGAAGCAGCGATCCTCGGTGCCATGTGGTCCGAACACTGCTCGTACAAGAACAGCCGGCCACTCTTCCACGTGTTCCCGACGACCGGCCCGCAGGTTCTTCAGGGGCCCGGTGAGAACGCCGGCGTCGTCGACATCGGTGACGGTTACGCCGTCGCGTTCAAGGTCGAAAGCCACAACCATCCCTCCGCTGTTGAACCAGTCCAGGGTGCGGCCACCGGTGTAGGTGGCATCCTGCGTGACATCTTTGCCATGGGCGCGCGCCCGTTTGCAGTGCTCAACAGCGTGCGCCTGGGCGACCTGGACCTGCCCCGTACCCGCTTCCTCATGGAAGGAATCGTTGAAGGTGTTGCCCACTACGGCAACGCGGTCGGCGTTCCCACTGTTGGCGGCGAGATGACCTTCCACCCCAGCTTCAATGAGAACCCGCTCGTCAACGTCATGGCCCTGGGGCTTCTCCGGCATGAAGACCTGGCGAAAGGCACGCTCGGTGAACCAGGCAACAAGGTCATCTATGTGGGCAGCAAGACCGGTCGGGACGGTACGGGCGGAGCAGTGTTCTCGAGCGCCGAGCTCAGCGATGACAGTCCCGCCGACAGACCCGCGGTTCAGGTCGGTGACCCGTTCATGGAGAAGCTCCTGCTCGAGGCGACGCTCGAAGCCATCGAAGCCGGCCTCGTCGCCGGAGTGCAGGACATGGGCGCCGCTGGTCTCGTCTCCAGCACCTGCGAGATGGCATACCGTGCCGGCCTCGGCGTCGACCTCTACCTGGACCGGGTCCCGGTCAGGGAAGAGGGCATGCAGCCCTGGGAGCTGTGTCTGTCCGAAAGCCAGGAACGCATGATCCTCGTGCCAGTGCCCGGCCGGGAGCAGGAGCTGTTCGACCTGCTCAGGAAGTGGGAACTGGACGTCGTCGAGATCGGCGAAGTCGCTGACCACGGACGTTACCGCCTTCACTGGCACGGCGAAGTGCACTGTGACGTTGATGTGAAGCTGCTTAACGAGGCACCGCAGCACGTGCGTGAAGGCAGCGAGGATCCGCGGATCACTGAGCTGCGGCAGCGCGACCTCAGCGGACTGCCTGAGCCGGACAGCTACTCTGATGTACTTCTCCAGCTGCTGGCCAGGCCGACCATCGCCAGCAAGCGCCCTGTATTCGAGCGGTTTGACCAGCAGGTCATGACCAACACGGTCGTTGCCCCCGGTCCTGCTGACGCTGCAGTCCTGCGCATCCGCGGCACGGACGCCGGAGTTGGCGCCGTCATCGATTGCAACCCGCGTTACGTGTGGCTGGACCCATATCACGGGTCTGCCGGCGCCGTGGCCGAGGCCGCCCGCAACCTGGCGTGCACCGGCGCGACACCACTCGCCATCAGCGATAACCTCAACTTCGGCAACCCGGAGCGCCCTGACGTCTACTACCAGATGCAGCAATCCGTACAGGGCATCGCCGACGCCGCGCGGGCGCTGAACACCCCCGTCACCGGCGGGAACGTCAGCCTGAACAACCAGTACCTGAGCGACGGCCGGACCGTTGCCATCCTGCCTACTCCGACCATCGGGATGGTGGGTGTGCTTCCGGATGTGAGGCAGCATGCCACCTTGATACTCCCTGAAGGGCCGGCGGGTATCTACCTGCTTGGCAAGAACCGGGCCACTCTGGGCGGAAGTGAATACCTCGCCACCGTGCACGGTCTCGAGGCCGGTCAGCCACCTACCGTCGACCTGGCACTGGAAGCCAAGACGATCGAAGCGATCCTCCGGCTCATCCGAGACGGCTTCACGTCTACTGCCCATGACCTGTCTGATGGCGGTCTGGCGGTCGCCCTCGCAGAGATCGCCATCGCCAGCGAACGTGGCCTGAACATCAGCCTGTCCGCGAACGACATGCCGGCCAGCACGCTCCTGTTCGGTGAAAGCCATGGACTGGTCCTGACCGCCATACGCACTGAACGCCAGTCCGAAGCCGAAGAGCTCCTCGACCGCACCGGCGTGTGGTGGGAACGCATCGGTGACGTGAGCGATGCCGCTGCACTCGACATCGATGTCGCCGGCGAAAGACTTGTCAATGTGCCCGTCGCACAACTCGCCGAAGCGTGGACGAGCCCGATCGCGGCGGCCCTGGACCAGGGCGGGGGAGCCGCATGACGGACGGAGTCTCCAGCATCGCGATTCTCGATTGCGGAGGCCAGTACACGAAAGTCATCGACCGACGGGTCCGTGAACTTTCGGTGCACAGCGAGATCCTGCCTCTTGATACCGCCCCGGCCGACCTCGCGAGGTTCGATGCGATCATCCTGTCCGGCGGACCGGAGAGCGTGTACAGCGAATCGGCACCAACCTACCCGCGCGAGCTGCCGGAGCTCGGCAAACCCATCCTCGGTATCTGCTACGGTATGCAGCTGCTGGCCAGCCATTTCGGTGGGACTGTGGTACGGAGCGGCGTCGCGGAGTACGGAGTCGAAGACATCACGGTCGAGCCAGCCTCGCGGCTCTTCACGGGCCTGGAGCCGGTGCAGCGTGTACTCATGAGTCACGGCGATTCAGTTTCCGACCTTCCAGACGGCTTCCGCGTGACAGCCCGATCCGGTAACGCCATCGCCGCCATCGAAGACGAGGCGCGCAGAATATACGGCGTCCAGTTCCACCCGGAAGTCGACCTGACGGAGAACGGCAGGCGTATCCTCGAGAACTTCATCACACAGGTCGCGGGCCTCGAGCGTAATTACCTCCTCGGTGACCGTATCGACGCAGCCGTCGAGTCGATCCGTGCCCAGGTCGGCGACCGGCCGGTTTTCGCACTCGTGTCTGGTGGTGTGGATTCTGCCGTCACCGCCGCGCTTCTCCTCAAGGCATTGCCTGCTGAACAGGTTTATGCGCTGCATGTCGACACTGGCTTCATGCGCAAAGACGAGAGCCACGCAGTGGTGAGCGAGCTCCGTGAACTCGGCCTCGCGAACCTGCGCCACGTCAACGCTTCCGAACGCTTCTTTCATACAGCTCTTAACACCGCTGATGGCTCGGTGCTGGGACCACTCACGGCACTGTTCGACCCGGAAGCCAAACGCGAGCTCGTTGGAACGATGTTCATGGAAGTGCTGCGTGAAGAACTCGATGCGATGCAGCTGGACTTCGAAACTGCCATATTCGCTCAGGGAACACTCCGCCCTGACCTGATCGAGAGCGGCAATCCTGACGTCAGCAACACAGCGCACAGCATCAAGACGCACCACAACGATGTCGCCGTAGTCCGCCGTGCACGTGAGCAGGGACGGGTCGTTGAAACCAACGCCGACTGGCATAAAGACGAGGTCCGGCAGGTCGCCCGTGAGCTCGGCCTGAGCGAGGCGATAGCTGGCCGGCAACCTTTCCCGGGTCCTGGTCTGGTGCTGCGTGTGGTCACCTGGGACGGCGATGAGGACGTGCCAGCCGGGCTCGATGCGCGAGTCGCTGCTGCCCTCACAGGTCTGGAGTTCGCCGCGGTTCGTACTTTGCCGTTCAAGACCGTCGGCGTACAGGGAGATCTGCGCAGTTACCGGTTCCTCACGCTCATCGAAACCGGGGACCTTGAGCAGCCGGCGCTTAACCGGGCCGGGCAGACGATCGCAGGCGGGTTCGCTGAGATCAACCGGGTCGCAGTCGTACTTGGCACCCGTGAGCACATGGCTGGCTACCAGCCGCGGCGGTCCACAATCGATGAGGAACAGGTTCGCCTTCTCCAGGAGGTCGACGCAGAAGCCCGGGAAGTTCTCGCGGATCTGCCCTCAAGTCAGCTGTTCTGCCTGCTGCTGCCCCTGGGGTCAGGCCCCGGCCGGTTCACCGTAGCGCTGAGAAGCATAATCACGAACGATTACATGACGGGCAGGCATGCCCATCTCGGCGCAGACCTGCCTGTCGACCGTCTGCGGGCCTGGGCGGATGCAGTGCTCACCCGCTTCCCTGAGGTCGATGCTGTCATCTACGACATCACGGGCAAGCCCCCCGGCACTGTTGAATGGCAGTAACCGACAACTGACCAGAACTGCTTTGTTTTCATCCCGGCAGTCCTCACGCGGCCATGCCCGAGCTTCTAAGCTCACGGCATGGCCGCGTTGTCATCAAATCCACTTGAGCCGCGCCGGCGGATCATCGCCTGGGAGTTCCAGGCATTCAGCTTCGCCCTAGATCTGACAGCGGCGCAGCGCGAAGCATTCCTGCGTAACGCAGGCGCCCGCCGCGTAGCTTTCAACTGGGCAATCGCCCGGCTGGACCAGGCCATCGCTGGTGATCCGGCTGCCCCGGGCATCGAAATGATGCAGCTGGCCCGCCTGTGGGAGGCCGAACGCGATCTGGTTGCTGTCAATACTGTGACAGGCCAGCGCTGGTGGCCTGACGTCAGCCCGTGGGCGGTTCAGGATGGTCTTCGTGGTGCGTTGACTGGCGTGGACAGATGGCGACGCTCCCAGGCCGGTGGCATCGCTGGTGAGCCACAGAACTTCCCTCGGCCCCGTGGACGTAAGAAGAGCCGGCAGCGGTTCCGTGTTCCGGTCAGGAATGTGAAGTTCAGCACGGATCACCGGACGATCCACATGCCGGTACTTGGCGTCTGCAGGTCGTTCCAGAACACCCGTGCACTCGTACGACTGCTGAACAGCCGGCGCCTGCAGCTCTTCTCGCTGGTTCTCAAGGCGCAGGGCAAGCGCATCATCGCCGTGTTCAACTGCAAAGCACTCCGTCCACACCTTCAGCGCATCCACACCACCACGTCTGTGATCGGTGTTGATGTCGGCATCCGGATGCTGGCTACGGTAGCCAACGCTGATGGGACCTACGTGCGGCAGTTCGAGAACCCGCGACCACTGGAACGTATTCTTGCTGACATTCAGCAGCTTGACCGGCAGCTGTCCAGGCAGGTGCCGGGTTCGCACAGGTATCACCAAACCCGTGAACGGCTGTCCAGGAGCTACCAGCGAGCGGCAGCAGTACGTGACGCAGCGATTCATGAGCTGACCCGTTTCCTGGCGACAAACTTCTCGGTGGTGGTGATCGAAGACCTGCAGGTGAAGGATCTGCTTGATTCTGACCGGCCCGGCTTCGGACGGAAGTTCCGACGGTCATTGGCAGACAGCGCACTTGGCCTGATCGGCCGCTATCTGAGATACAAATGCCGGTGGTACGGATCATATCTGATAGTTGCTGACAGGTACTTCCCTTCAAGCAGGCTCTGTCACGCCTGCCGGCATGTCAACGAATCAAGCCCGGAGCGCAGTTGGCCATGTGCAGGATGCGGGCGGGTCTTCGACCGTGACGTGAACGCAGCAATCAACCTGGCCCGATACGCAATCGGCTTCCGAAACGCTTCCGTCAGTCCACCACCCTGAGATGCAGCAGTGAGTATCCCGTTCCGATCATTGCTATGCCGGAAACGGGCCTGGGTTCAACTGGAGCCCTGGTGAAGCGCTGAGCTGGCCAGCCCAGAGTGGCCCCAGCAGGGAAGCGCAGAAGGCGCTGGAAAGGCATTTCGCTCAAAGCGCCAACCCCGTGACGGGGGGATCTGCGGTAGAGCTAGTCTCCACTTCAGTCCGTGCACTTGACATAGTTGGCGAGCTTTCATATACTTCTTTTTGCGCTTGCGAACGGTGAGCGGCAGCAGGGAAACTGAAAACAGTCGACCTGCACGGTAATAACCGGCCGAACACTTGCGAGCGGGATCTTTGAAAATCTGCGTGCACCTATTAATTCCTTTTTGAATCCAGGTTGATTGCGATCCATCGGATGCGCGATCGACTGTAGTACCAAACATTGTTTTGG
Source organism: uncultured bacterium (assembly GCA_964411415.1). GTDB lineage: Bacteria > Deinococcota > Deinococci > Deinococcales > Trueperaceae > CALDPK01. Next base: position 46 of record CAYPKV010000020.1, on the reverse strand, counting down.
AGAGTTTGATCCTGGCTCAGGATGAACGCTGGCAGTGTGCCTTAGA
>CAYPKV010000019.1:0-25143 GCA_964411415.1 uncultured bacterium | reverse complement strand
TGTATGCGCTGGAGTCGAACTTGCCGCCGGCGTGCAGTACGGTCATGATGACTTCTACGGCCGGCCGGCCTTCCTTCTCCATCATGCCGACGGGTATGCCACGGCCGTTGTCGCTGACGCTGGCACTGCCGTCAGCGTTCAGGTAAACCTCGACGGTGTCGGCGTAACCGGCCAGTGACTCGTCGATGGCGTTGTCGATGATCTCTGTAAGCAGCTGGTGGTAACCGTCGACTCCGGTACCGCCCTGCACGTACATCGCGGGGCGTTTACGCACGCCCTCCAGGCCCTTGAGGACCTTGATGTTATCTGCGGTGTAATCGCTCAAAACAGCCTCCCGGGTCCCGGCCACTCAAGCCGGAACCTGCCAGACCCGCTGCCGGCCCGGAGACGGTCCGCTGCAGCTGGGTCGCAACCTGCCAATTATAACCTGAAGCAGGCAGTAAATGCCGATGCCAGCGGACTTTATGAGCTGTATGCGCTGCGTCAGCCGGGCCGGACCTGCCCCTGCCCGTTCACCAGCCAGCGGGTCGTGACGAGCGCCTCCAGACCCATCGGTCCCCGCGCGTGCAGCTTCTGGGTCGAGATGCCCAGCTCTGCCCCGAAGCCGAACTCGAAGCCGTCGGTGAAACGCGTCGAGGCGTTCACGAACACGGCGGCAGCGTCAACCTCCTGCTGGAACCGCGCAGCGGCCGTTACGCTGCCGGTCAGGATCGCTTCGCTGTGGCCACTGCCGTGCCGGCCGATGTGATCGATGGCTTCGTCGAGTGAACCTACGAGCTTAACGGCCAGTATCCTGTCCAGGAACTCCTCGTCCCAGTCCGCTTCGGTCGCCGGCACGGCCTGCGGCAGTAACGCCGCTGCTCCGCTGTCAGCCCGCAGCTCGACCCCGCCGGCTGCCAGCCGCTCACCGAGCCGCGGCAACAGCGCAGGCGCGGCAGCTGCGTGAACGAGCAGGGTCTCGACCGCGTTGCACACACCGGGCCGCTGCAGTTTGGCGTTCAGTACGATCTCAGCTGCGTTGTCCAGGTCAGCGTCATCGGCGACGTATATGTGGCAGTTGCCGGTACCGGTCTCGATGACCGGCACCCGGGCGTTCTCAACCACGTGGGCTATGAGCGAACTGCCGCCACGTGGCACGACCAGGTCGACCCGGCCGCGGGCGGTGAGCAGTTCTGTCACCAGCGTCCGGTCGGGCGAATCGATCAGCTGTATGGCATCTGCAGGCAGGCCGGCCCGTTCCAGGGCGCTGCGCATGCTGGCGACGAACACGCGGTTCGAGCGCAGTGCGTTCGAAGACCCGCGCAGCACGACTGCACTGCCGGCTTTCAGCACCAGGCTGGCTGCGTCCACCGTCACGTTGGGCCGTGACTCGTAGATCATGCCGATGACTCCGAACGGCACGGTCACCTGCCGCAGCTCCAGGCCGTTGGGCCGCCGCGAGCCGCTCAGGACCCGGCCGACCGGGTCCGGCAGGGCAGCGATCTGACGCACCGCAGCTGCGATGCCGTTCAGCCGGTCAGCGTTCAGGCGCAGCCGGTCGATCAGTGCCGCAGCAGTACCGCGCTCCTCCTCCGCGGCCGTGTCCTCAGCGTTGGCTGCCAGAATGTCTGCCTGGTCAGCCTCCAGCTGCGTGGCGATCTCCAGCAGTGCCCAGTCCCGGTCCGCACCGGCCAGTCCGCGCGAGGCCGCGCGGGCGTTGTCCAACAGGGAATCAAGCTGTGCAATCAAGACGTCCGCCTCCTAACCCAGGTTCCCGGAATCATAGGTCACTGTGCCACCCTTGACCGTCCGCAGCACCTGCAGGTCAGTCAGTCCTGCGAGCGGACTGCCACTGAGTACCACCAGGTCAGCGTCGAAGCCGGGGCTCAGGCGGCCGCTCGTGTGGGCGCGCCCTGCAGCCAGTGCTGCACCGCGCGTGTAGGCGTGGAGTGCCTCCTCTGCCGTGACAGCTTCGGCCGGTACGGACACAGTGCCGTCCCGGGCGCTACGGGTCACGGCAGCGCGTATGCCGGCCAGCACTCCTGGCGGGGCCACCGGCGTGTCAGAACCGAACGCCAGTGGCACGCCCTGGCTGATGAACTGCCGGAAAGCGAACGCCTGGCCGGCACGGCTGCCCAGCAGGCGGTCGATGAGCGGGGCGTCGAACGTCAGGTGGATCGGCTGCATCGAAGCGATGACGCCGAGGCGGGCCATGCGGGTGATGTCCTGGCGCGTCACGTGCTGAGCGTGTTCGATGCGGGGCAGCAGGCCCCGGGACTGCCACACGGAACTGCTGGCTTCCAGGGCGTCCAGCGTCGCGCTGACTGCGGCATCGCCGATGGCGTGGATGACCGGTGCCAGCCCGGCTTCAGCCGCCATGAGGATGCGCGCGTTGAGCAGTTCCGGTTCGATCATGGCGACGCCGGTGTCGCTGGTGCCTTCGTACGGCTCCAGCATCCAGGCGGTGGCGCTGCCTAAGGCACCGTCGGTGAAGAACTTGGCCCCGCCGACCGTGAAGTTGCTGCCGCCCTGGCCGGTGGCGATGCCGATGGCGGCTGCGCTTTCGAGGTCTTCCTGCGGCAGGCAGGCCCAGACGCGCAGCGGGTAGTCGGACTGGCTCGCCCGGTCGGCCATGGCCCGCCAGTGACTGGCCGGCTCGGCCGCCATGTGGTGGACGGTGGTGATGCCCATCGCAGCCAGCGCCTCAGCTGCTGCGTCCAGGGCAGTCCTCAGCTCAGCCGCTCCGGGCTGTGGTACCCGGTCCAGCGCCAGCGAAGCTGCCGCTTCGAACAGCAGGCCGGTGGGCAGGCCACTGGCGTCACGTGCGATGCGGCCGCCTTCCGGGTCCGGCGTGTCAGCCGTGATGCCGGTCAGCTGCAGGGCCCGGCTGTTGAACCAGGCGGAGTGGTGGTCCTGGCTGCGCAGCGCCACCGGCCGGTCGGGCCAGATGGCGTCGAGCGCACTGGCAGTCAGCGTCTCCGCCCCCCAGCCGGCTACCGAGAAGCCGGAGCCGCGCAGCCAGCCCGAACCGGCATACTCACGGATCAGCCGCAGGCCTTCTGCCGTGTCAGCAGCCTGGGCGAGGTCAAGCTGACCGAGTTCGAGGCCGTAGCCACTCAGGTGCACGTGCGCGTCATGGAAGCCCGGCAGTACCGTGGCGCCGCCTAAGTCGACGGTCTGGGTGCGGGCGCTGCGGAACGATTCCACTTCATCGCGGCTGCCGGCGGCGATGATCGTCTCGCCAGCGAGCGCCAGCGCGTCAACGCTGCCGCCACCGTCGGTCATGGTGAGGATGTTGCCGTTTACGTAGATGATGTCAGCCACGGTTGCTGCCTTTCGTCCAGCCCGAGACGGCCGGATTCACTGCCCAGCGGGCAGCGGCCGGGTCGAGAGCCGCATTATTACCTCAAAGTCATCAGGGTGATTGCTGTCGTCCAGCGCTGCCCGGTTACGGCGGATCATGCCGCAGCGGTCGCAGCGGCTGACGATCGTCCAGTCGTGCCGCCGTGACTGGGTGACGCCGATGGGCACCAGCGTGCCGCCACAGTCGCTCGCCCGGTCACCCGGGTTGACGTCCACGTGCAGCGAATGCAGGCAGGCGGGGCAATGGTTCCGGCAACCGCTGCCGGATACCGGTGGAACGTCCAGCCCGCAGTTGACGCAGGTGAAAGCGGTGTTGCGGCCCTGGGCGGTGAATCTGCGCACGCACCAGTGTACGCTCAGGCAGTGGAGCTGCTGGTTGTACGCGGTCTGCACCATACGGTTGCCGGGGTCCGCCTGCCCGGACCGGTCGACCTGAGCCTGCAGAGCGGCATGCGAGTTGCCCTGACCGGCCCGGCCGGCAGTGGCCAGTCCGTTCTGCTGCGCCTGCTGGCCGGAACGGCTGAGCCGGCCGCCGGTACGGTCGTTGCCGCGCCGGGCGTTACCCGCAGCCTGCTGGCCGGACCCCGGCCTGCCCCGGCCGGACTGAGCGCGTGGGAGCACGCGCTCACGGCACTTTCGAGGTTGCGGCAGCTGGAACGGCTGCTGCGTCAGGCAGAGCAGAAACTCGATACGGCTGAAGCGCTGCGCGCGTACGGTGACCTCGCGGCAGAGTTCGAAGCCGCCGGTGGCTACACCGCCGAAACCGATCTGAAAGCGCTGCTGGCCGGACTCGGCCTGGAACAAAGCGTACTGGAGCGGCCCGCAGCCACGCTGTCCGGCGGTCAGTTGCGCCGCCTGGAGCTGGCCCGGGCACTGAGCGGCCGTCCGGACGTACTGCTGCTGGACAGCCCTGACAGCGGTCTCGATGCAGCAGCGGCCGACGCGGTCGCTGACCTGCTGGCCGGCTGGCGTGGCGCAGTGGTGTTCAGCAGTCATGACCGGTTCTTCATCAACCGGGCGGCCAGTCACGTCGCGGAACTGGGCGATGGCACCTTCCGGTTGCGCTATGGTGGCTGGCCCAGCCGCCGGAGTCGCCGGGCAGCGGCACCGGCTGGTGGCTCCCGCCGGGAACTGCTGGCGGCGAACGACCTGAAACTGGCCTTGCCCGACGGACAGCTGCTGCGGGCCGGCAGTTTCACGGTGCACACCGGCGACCGCATCCTGCTGACCGGGCCGAACGGCAGCGGCAAGTCTAGCCTGCTGCGTCACCTGGCCCGTGACCTGCATCACGGTCACGGTGACTCCGGCCTCACCTGGCAGGACCGGGTGAGCGTCACGTTCAGCGATCAGCAGCACCACGGGCTCGATCCGCACCTCTCACCACTCGCCAGCCTGAGCCTGCTCATGAGCCCCCAGCGGGCCCGGCAGCTGCTGGCGCTCGTCCGGCTCCACCCGCAGGAGTGGCAGCAGCCGCTCAGCGACCAGGACAGCAGTGTCAGTGCCCGCACCGGCCTGGCACGGCTGCTGGCTGATGAGGCCGACCTGCTCATCCTGGACGAAGCCGACGCGGACCTGGACCTGCACGGCCTGACGCTGCTGGAGGAGCACCTGCTGCAACGGCCCGGTGCGGTCATCTTCGCCAGTCACGACCGGCAGCTGGCCCGCAACCTCGCTGACACCGTGTTCAGCCTGGAGTCGGGGCGGCTGCTGCAGTACCGCGGTGGTACTGACGGCTGGCAGGCAGGTCGCCTGCGGCTGGAAGATGTCAGCACCGATCAGCCGGTCAGCCCGCCTGACCCGGCTCCGGACGCAGACCCGCTGGAGCAGCTCGAAACTGAACTGGCCCGCCTGGAGGCGCGGTTGGAGACCGAGGGCGTGCTGAGCAGCCGCATCCGCACACGCCTCGAACGGCGCCGCACTGACCTGACCGGCCAGCTGCTCGAACTGCTCGACAGGAACTTCGCACCGCCTGCACCACGCTTCCGGGTGCGGGAAGGTGCAGTCATTGTGCAGGCGGACTACAGCGGCGATGCCACCGGCCTGGTCTTCAACAGTGTTGCGGAAGCGAGGCCGGTCGTGACCGTCCAGGCTGGCATTGCCCACCTGCGGCTCGAAGTGCCGGCCGACCGCTGCCTGCTGCCCACCGTGCGCACGGCGCTCGTCAACGCAGCTGCCCGGCTCTGCTTCTACACGCTCAGCGTCCGGGTGGTCCAGTACTGGGACGACTCGCGGCCTGAGGGCCTGCTCCTGCAACCCGCCGGTGACGGCTGGTACGCACTTTCCCGCGACCGGTTCGAACGGGCCGAAGGCTGGCTGGCGGGCAGCGGCCGGCGCAGACGGCGTAAGGTGCCGGCATGAGATGGCTGTGGCCCGCAGTCCTGCTGGTCCTGAACGTCGTCCTGGCCCTGGGCTGGCCACCTGTGCTGCTGCAGTTCTGGTTCAGCAGGGTATGGCCCGCCTGGTCGGCCGGCTGGCAGGCGGTGCAGCAGTGGCTGCCCTTCCCTGCCGCGTACATCGTTCTGCCGGTCGTGGTCGTGGCACTTACGGTCTTGCCGATCCTGGCCGCCAGGCAGAAGCCGGCTGATGGTCTGTGGCTGCTGAGCATGGGGCTGGTGCTGCTGTTCAGCTGGATACAGCTGGGCTGGGGACTGAACTACCTGCGGACGCCACTGGCCCAATCACTGCAGCTGCAGGGTGGCAGTTCAGTCGAACAGCGGCGGGCGCTGGCAGCGTACCTGACAGAGGTGCTGCAGTCGACAGCTGCAGCGGAACGCGACGTGGCCGCCGCGGTCAGCGCCGGTGCCCGTGAACTGGAGCAGCTGCTCGGCCCGCTCGGTCATCCCGGCCGTCTGACGCAGGCACCGGCGCACGTGCCGACCGGTTCGCTCATGGTGTTCGGGGTGGCCGGTTCACTGTTCCCGCTCACCCTCGAGGCGTTCCTGGACCCGGCACTCGCCGACTGGCAGCAGGTGATCGTCGGCATACATGAACTGAGTCACGTGCACGGCATCGCGCGTGAGGATGATGCCGTGCTGGCTGCAGCTGTCGCCGGCCTGCGCAGCAGTGATCCGTTCGCCCGGTACGCGGCGGCCCTGGACTCGTTCAGCCGGCTGGAACTGCCCCGGGCCGAGCTGCAGGAGCTGCTGGCGACGCTGCCTCCCGCCGTGAGTGCTGACCTGACCGCAGCAGCTGACGGCTCACGGCGCTGGCGTTCTGAAACGCTGGCCGGGGTTCAGGCGGCCGTGTTCGGACTGTGGCTGCGCCTGCAGGGCAGTGAGGGCGGCTTGGCTGATTACTCGCTGGGCGCTTCGAAACTGCCGCTGGCGCTCGAAGCCGGGCTGTTGCCCTGAGCGCCGGCTAAGTTACGGGCGATGAGCGCATCTGTGCTCGGCCCCCGGCCCATGAACCGTTCGTACAGCTCGTTCGGATCGGCGCTGTCGCCGGTCTCGAGGATCGCCTTGCGGAACTCCCGGCCCGTGTCCGGGTTGAAGATGCCTTCGTTGCGGAACCGGGTGAAGGCGTCCGCCTCGAGCACTTCGCTCCACTTGTACGAGTAGTACGCAGCCGCGTAAGCACCGGAGAACAGGTGGGTGAACCCACACAGGAACGCGTCAGCCACGTGTTCAGCGCGCGGCGCATACCGCTCGCGCACCTGGTTGCCGAAGCTGATGGCATCCCCGTGGACGGCACGGTCGAAATCCCGGTGCAAGGCCAGGTCCACACCGCCGAACGACAGCTGCCGCATCTGCGCCTGGGCGCCCAGGAACGTGTTGGCCCGCAGCAGCTTCTGCAGCAGTGCTTCGGGCAGCTCCGCGCCGGTATCTTCATGGCGCGCGAACAGGGCCAGCGCTTCGGGTTCGGTCGTCCAGTTCTCCATGATCTGGCTGGGCACCTCGACCCAGTCCCACAGCACCTGGGTGCCGCCGAGAGCGCGGACCGGCACCGTCGAGAGGCAGTGGTGAAGCAGGTGACCGAACTCGTGGAACACCGTCTGCACCTCGCGGTGCGTGAAGCGGGCCGGCCGGCCGTCCGCCGGTGGGGTCAGGTTGCCCATTATCAGTGCCAGGTGCGGATCGAAACCGCCGTCAGGCCGGGGTCCACCGGTGATGAAACTGTTCATCCAGGCGCCGCCCCGTTTGCCGTCACGCGGGAACCAGTCGGCGTAGAACGAGGCCAGGTGCACACCATCAGCATCGTGGATCTCGTAGAAGAGAACGTCTTCGTGCCACACCTGGGGGTTGTCGGCCTGACGGATCTGCACTTCGAACAGCCGCTCGGTCAGGCGGAACAGGCCGTCCATCACCTGATGGTGACTGAAGTACGGCCTGAGCTCCTCCGCGTCGAAGTCCAGGGTCGCCTGGCGCAGCTTCTCGCTGGCCCAGGAGACGTCCCACGCCTCCAGTACCGGGATGCCGAGCTGCTCTGCTGCGAAGTCAGCCAGCTGTTCCATCTCTGCTTCCCAGAACGGCAGGGTGCGCGTGTACAGGTCATCGATGAAGCTGACGGCCCGCTCCGCGGAGCCGACCATGTTCTCAGCCAGCCGGTAATCAGCGAAGTTGCTGAAGCCGAGCAACCTGGCGATCTCAGTGCGGATCTCCAGGATGCGGTGGATGAGCGGGCGGTTGTCGTGTGCGTCTTCTGAAGCGCGGTTCACCCATGCCTGCTGGACGGTGCGGCGCAGCTCGCGGTTGCTGGCGTACTGAAGGAACGGCAGGGCACTTGGCTGCTGCAGGGTGATGAGCCAGCCGTCCAGGCCGCGGGCTGCAGCAGCCGCAGCAGCTGCCTCCACCGCACTGTCCGGCAGGCCTGCCAGGTCAGCACGGTCCGTCAGGTGCAGACTGAAGGCGGCAGTGGCGTCAAGGACGTTCTCGCTGAACCGGTTCTGCAGCTCGGCACGCTCGGTCAGCAGTTCCTGCAGCCGCTCCTTGTCGCGGGCGTCCAGATCGGCACCGAGCCGGCGGAACTCCCGCATCAGGTTCGCCAGGCGCCGCGCCCGCACCGGATCGAGCTGCTCAGCTTCTTCGCTGGCTTCGTACTCACACAGCGTGGCCCACAGCGCGGCATCGGCCCTGATCCCGGTGCTGAACGCTGAGTAGAGCGGCAGCACCTCCCGGAACGCGGCCCTTATCTCATCCGTACTCGCGACCGAGTTCAGGTGTGAACAGATGGTGATTACCCGGTCGAGCCGTGCTTCCATAAGGTCGAACTCACCGAGGACCGCGTCCCAGGTGAGCGGCCGCGGGGCGTCGGTTATGGCCCGGATGGTTTCCCTGGCGTCACGGATCGCTTCTTGCACTGCGGGCAGCATGTGCTGAGCCCTGATGTCCCGGAACCGGATCAGGAAGGATTCGTCGAGGATGGGGTTCAGCTCTGCAGAGTGTGGCACAGGGGATTATAACCGGGGCTTAACTGACTCCTGCGCCCCGGGTTACCCGGGTTACCCGGGTAATCCGGACGCGCCGGGGACGCCGTGGCCGGTGCTAGCATCATGGTTACTGATGGAGGCCAGTCATGAGTGACAGGACAGAGGTAACAGCAGACGTAGTGATCGTGGGTGGCGGCCCGGCCGGCCTGACCGCCGGCATTTATGCCAGCCGGGGTCAGCTGGACACCGTCATACTTGAGAAGGGCCTGCCGGGTGGGCAGATCGCCCAGACCGACGACGTAGAGAACTACCCGGGCTTTCCCGAGGCGGTCAGCGGACCTGAGCTGTCACAGCGTATGGTCCAGCAGGCAGAGAAGTTCGGTGCCCGCATCCTGATGGACGAAGCCCGCAGCCTGACACGCCGGCCCGACGGGCGCTTCACCATCCGTGGTTACGATCAGGACTACGTCGCCCGTGCCGTCATCCTGGCAATGGGAGCCAACCCCCGCAAGCTCGGCATCCCCGGTGAGGACGATTTCTACGGCCGTGGGGTATCGACGTGCGCGACCTGTGACGGCTTCTTCTACCGTGGCCGTAAGGTCGTGGTTGTCGGTGGCGGTGACGCTGCGATCGAAGAAGGCCTGTTCCTCACGAAGTTCGCTGACAGTGTGACCATCGTCCACCGCCGTGACACGCTGCGGGCCAACAAGGTCGCCCAGACGCGTGCTTTCGCCAACCCGAAGATGCATTTCGAGTGGAACACCATCGCTGATGAGGTACTCGGCGAGGACGGTCAGGTGACCGGCCTGCGCGTTCACGACACCGAGACTGGTGAGGAGCGCGTCATCCCCGCGGACGGCGTGTTCGTGTACATCGGCCACACCCCCAACACTGACTGGCTGGCCGGTACGGTCAGGCTCAGCGCCAACGGTTACGTCGAGGTCAGGGACGAGATCTTCACTGACGTCACCGGCGTATTCGCCGCTGGCGACGTCGCCGATGAGGTTTACCGGCAGCTGTCGACGAGCGTCGGCGCCGGCACCCGCGCAGCCATGACCGCTGAACGCTGGCTGGCTGAGCAGGAAGCACACGCCGCGGAGGCGGTCGTCACGGCCGACTGAACCACGCTGCTCACGGTCTGGGCACGAAATCGTAAAGCAACAGGCGCCCCTCGTGGCGGGCCAGCAACCAGGTCCCGTCAGTCCAGAGGGGCGCTCCCACAGCGGCCCGCCAGCTGCGGCTGCCACCTGGCACGCTCTGCAGCATGAACGGCGGGTCGTACTCGACCTGCCAGTCGTCCGCGCTCAGTGTGGCGGTGACGCTCAGCTGCCCCGGCTCAGCGACGAGTGTGCTGCGCTGCGGTGACGGCGTTTCCAGACCTTCGGCCTGCCCCTGCCAGGCGTGGCCATCGGCCGCGGGCATGAGTACGGCGAGCAGCTGACCGGTCTCCAGGCTGAGGAACGGGTTGAACCGTTCCAGGATGACGACAGCCGGTCCGTCCGTCCGCTGCCGCACCGCAGTCTGAAGGCCGCCCGGTTCGAGCTGGAGGCGTGCCTCCAGGAACTGCAGCTGGGCTGCAGCCTCACGTTCCAGCAGCTCAGCCGTGAGTCCTTCGCGGTCAGCCGGCCACAGCGGCAGGTCCCGGTAACGGAGTGCCAGGCCACCTTCTTCGGGCCAGGCCTGCCAGGCGCTGAAGGTGACGGTGTTGCCCGCCTGGAACAGCTGGTACGTGCGGCTGCCGTCAGCAGCAGGCAGGAACTCAGCTGCGACACCGTCGCCCCAGCTGATGAGGCTGAAACCGCTGTCCACAGTGTCGAGCAGCAGTCGCGGTTCGAACGGCATCACCCCCGCCGGGACGTTGTCTGCCAGTGCCGGCAGGGGCCGGTTGCCGGGACTGGGGAAGTCCGGCATCGCTTCGGCGTACAGCAGCGCAGCCGCCCGGTTGGCGAAACCGCCGACCCGGACGCGCACGACGTCGCCCTGTTCGGTGGTGGCCCGGGTAGCGTAAGCCGGGAAGCCATCCACCCCGAGCTCACGGATGAGACTGAAAGCCTGAGCCTGGTCGGAGACGGCAACGACCTGGACGGTGTAGGCGATCGTCTGGGCCAGAGCGGCCGGTGCCGTCAGCAGGACGACCAGCAGCAGAAGCAGCCGGCAGCGCATCAGAAGTCCTTCCGTTCGAACACTGCGGTGGCCAGGAGGGCGAACGCGATGGCGTACACGGTAATAAGTATGAGCGGTGTCGTCAGGTCCTGCCCCACAGCCAGGTAGGCGTTCAGCTGGGTGGTCGGCAGGAACGTACTCAGCCAGGTGAACACCACGAGCAGGCCGCTGACGATCAGGATGCCGAGCGTAGCGAGGGCGCCGGCGGCTGCGTTCATGAACACCACTGTCAGCAGAAGCGCCAGCAGACTGACCGGCACCAGGCTGAACGCCGCGACCAGGTACGCGCGCAGTATCTCCGTGAGTGCCGCACCGGAGCTGGTCACACCCTGACCTACCAGACCGCCGGCACCCAGGCCGGTGCCGCCGACGAAGTCACCGAAACCGTAGAACAGGCCGGCCAGCATCGAGATGACCAGAGTGAAACCGAGCAGCAGGAACGGCAGCAGGGCCGCGACAGCCAGTTTGGCCAGCAGCCACTGCGCCCGGGTTATGGGCCGCAGCAGCGTCGCCCGCAGGGTGCCGTAGCTGATCTCGCTGCCGAGCAGCTCGGCGCTGATCAGGGCGACCAGCAGTGGGAACAGGAACTCCATACCGGACAGCAAGCTCAGGGCAGGCACCTGCCAGCCGCTGACGATGAACACGCCGTAGACGTCGAAAATGCCCGGGGCGTAAGCCCACAGCACCGGCAGGAGAACGAGCAGCACGAGGCTGAAGCGCACACCGGCCAGCCGCCAGATCTTGCTGAACTCCAGCTGCAGCAGCGTCAGCGTCACCGCCGACCGCCTCCATCCACACCGAACTGGGTCTCGAACGGCTGCGGGCCTTTCTTGCCTGACATGCGCTCGTAGTAGTAAGCACGCAGGTTGAACACGTCAGGACTGAGCTCGAACAGGCCGATGTCAGCTGAGGCAAGGGCTACGGCCACCCGGCCCAGGCGTTCACGCTCGGTGACTGTGAACACCAGCTCATCGCCACGGGCGCGCGCGTCCTCCACGAACGGCTGTACCTGCAGCGCGATGACCGCAGCGTGGACGTCCGAGACGAGCGCGCGGTAACGCTGCCCCCGGCGGGTCAGGTCTACTTCATCGATGAGTGCCCCGGATTCCATGATGCCGACCCGTGAGCAGTAATGAACGACTTCTTCCAGGTGATGGGTCGAGATGAGCACCGCAGCTCCCTCACGCGCGGCGTTGCGCAGCACCCGGTGAACCAGGTGAAGGCTCAGTGGGTCCATACCGCTGGCCGGCTCGTCCAGTATCAGCATCCGTGGCCGGTTCATGACCGCAGCCGCGACACCGAGCCGCTGCCGCATTCCCAGGCTGTACACACCGACACGGCGGTCGGCAGCCGGACCGAGTTCGACCATGTCCAGCACTTCGGTGATGCGTTCCTGCGGTATGCCGCCGGCGAGCCGCGCCTGCAGCTGCAGGTTCTCACGGCCGGTCAGGTACGGGTAGAAAGCGGCTGGCGCCTCCACCATCGCGCCCAGTCCGGCGCGCACAGCCGGATCCCGGTGCGGGTCACCGCCCAGCAGGGTCACCTGGCCGCCCGTCGGGAACGCCAGTCCGGACACCAGCCGGATGACAGTCGTCTTGCCCGCCCCGTTGGGGCCGACCAGGGCGTACACCTCGCCCGGTGAGACGTGGAAACTCAGGTCCCGGACCACAGGCCGGCCGCGGTACTGTTTCGTCAGTGCTTCGGTTTTCAGCGCCGGTTCACGCATTCAGCAACCTCGGGTTCCAGTCTAGTCCACCGGGCAACGCAACCGTGGGGTGATTTTTCCTACCCCTGGCTGCTGGCGGTCTCCTCTTCCTGACTGTGACTGAGCCGCGTCGCGAACATCGTAGTGAGAACGTGATGCAGGCCGGCTTCGACTGCGTCATCAGCATCGGTAGCGTCGATGACCGGCACGCCTTCATGCCGGGCCTGGCCGATCAGGTAGTCCTGCAGCAGCCGCACTTCCCGGAAATGCTGGGTGTAGTAGTCCTGCATCCGTTTCGATGCTGTCTGCCGCTCACGGATGGCGAAGTGATCACGGTGGCTCTGCTCATCAGGCACGGCGAGCATCAGCATGACGACCTGCGCACCTTCCTGCGGAGCACTGTCAGCGCCCATCGGTACGCCCGGCACCAGGTGTACACCTTCGAGCACCAGCGAGGAAGCCTCATCGAGGGTACGGTTGATGATGCCGCCCACGGCGTTGCTGAGCATCCTTACCTGCGACATGAAGCCGCGGATGACCATGCGGGACTTCGGTTCGCTGCGGTTGCTCTCCTCCGGCAGCAGTTCAGCCTTCCAGGCGGTGAACGTGCTGGAGTGCAGCACCGGGCTGAGCTCCCGGCTGATGAGTGAACGGAGCGCCTCGCGTACCGAGTCGGTCGAGACGAGCCGGCCGATACCCAGTCGGTAGGCGAGCTCCGCGGCGATGGTGCTCTTGCCGACGCCGGGGGCACCACCCACCATCACGATGGTCGGCTGGCCGGACTTCTTGAAGCTGTGCAGCAGCTCGTAACGCCGGGCGAACTGCTCGCCGGCTTCTTCCCTGAGGATGTCGGTCACCAGCTCACGCATGCGGCCCCGGTGCACCCGCGGGTCACCCTGGCGCCACAGGCGGTTCTCCAGGGTGCTGGCCAGCCGGTAACTCATCTCGGGTCCCAGACCGATCGCCATCATCGAACGGGACACGACCCCGCGGGAGAACGGCATGCTGCTGCCGTCGTACTCGATGACTTCGAGCTCAGCGGGCCTGCCCAGGGTCGCTTCGAACATCGCACGCCGGTCGTGGCCGTAACCGGCTTCGAGAGCCAGGGCCACGTGGTGGGCCAGCACGGTCGACGGTACGACCTCGCTGCCGGCGGTGCGCAGCGTCTGTTCGACCTGCCGGGCGATGGTGTTGGCGTCCTTGAACTTCAGGCCGAGTGATTCGAGTGAGCGCGCGAGTTTGCGGGTGCTCAAGTGCTCCACCGAGTCACTGCCGGCGATCCTGAGCGGCACGAACGGTGGTGTCTGCCTGGCGAAGCGGGCGGCGGCCTTGCTGTTCACCCGGTCGCGGATGAGCCGTTCCAGTTTCATTACCAGGTCGTCGACGCTGATCTCGGTGACGCCACTGCTGATCAGCTGTTCCTCGAGGCTGCCGGTGATGCTGATCGCCACGTCAGTCATGACGCCCGCGCCCTGCAGCGCTTCGACGACCTCGCCGGTGGACCAGCTGTAACGGTCCTTGCCGCGCCTTACTTTCAGCTCTTTGCGTTTCATCCGGTCACCGCCGGCTGGTCAAGCTGTTTCAGCAGGGTGAGCAGCTGGTGCAGGACGTTGCCGGTCAGGCCCCAGATCTGCCGGTCCTGCCAGTTGTAGGTGTGCAGCAGCCGGCTGAAGTCGTTGTGGTGAACGAGCCGGCTCTCCGGCGTGATCTGCTGCAGTTCGGCGAGCGGCACCGTGAAGGTGCTGTCCACTTCCAGGTCACTGAGCACCAGCTGCTGCGGCCAGTCGACCGTCGCTACGAACGGCGTGGCGCACGAACCGGTCGGTGATGGCTGGGAATCAAGCTGACCGAGCACGTCACCCGGGCGCACCTGCACGCCGACCTCTTCATCCGTTTCACGCAGGGCTGCCTGGAGGAGCGTCTCGCCGGGGTCGACATGACCCCCGGGGAACGCGATCTGCCCGGGGTGGCGGCGCAGGTTGCGGGAGCGCACGGTGAACAGCAGTTCCGGTCCACTGGGCGGCAGCAGCACCGGCACGAGAATCGCTGAGCGCGAGCCGGTGAACATGCCGCAGTCTTCCGTCTTCCGGGTGGCGAGCAGTGCGCGCAGACCGTTCCAGTCCGGAACGGGGTTCACGTGGAACCGTCCTGCAGGCGCAGTTTCAGCTCGTCTTTCACGGCGTCCTCGAGCCTCAGCCCCTGTTCGGCTGCGGCCAGGGCCAGGTCGACCAGCTGGCTGGCGATGGTGGCTGCGTCAGAACCGTGCGGAACTGTCGGGGCTCCGGCCCGGGGTTTCAGGTCAGCTTTACTGTGGGCTTCGTACACCTGTGCGAGCGCCGGCAGGCTGGCCGGGATGGCCGGCCGTTCGGCTGTTTCGCCACGCTCGAGCCGCTCTTCTTCCTTGATCCGCAGCCAGTTGGTGCGGACCTCATCGCTGCCGGAGACGTTTACGTCACCGAAGACGTGGGGGTGGCGGCGGATGAGTTTGCTGACGATGGCTTCTTCGACGTCAGGGTAGCTGAAGGTGCCTTCTTCCTCGCCGAGCACGGCGTGGAAAGCGATCTGCAGCAGCACGTCGCCAAGTTCAGTCACGAACTCCTGGCGGCTGCCCCAGCGCAGGGCGTCAGCTGCCTCGGCAGCTTCTTCCAGCAGGTACGGTCTCAGCGTCTCATGGGTCTGTTCCCGGTCCCAGGGACAGCCATCCGGTGCACGCAGCCGGCGCATTATGTCCAGCAGTCGGTCCATGGCACAGGTTAACCCGTGCAGGCGTGCTTACTGAGTAAGCATGGCCGGTTATACGGCGCTGATGAGCGCCCAGTGCCTGCCGGTCGTGCCGCGGTCACGGCGGTGTGAGAAGAAGTTGTCCGGCCGGCAGCTGGTGCACAGGCCCGTGTCGTCGATGCAGGCGGGGTCGACCCCGGCATCCAGGAGGTGTTGCCGGTTGACGGCACGCAGGTCCAGGCGCACGTGCCCGGGCAGCTGCGGATCGGGCCGTAACGCCGTGTCAGCGAAGCCGGCGTCTGTGAACGCGGCCGCCAGTTCCGGGCCCACCTGGTAACAGTCCTGACATATGCCCGGACCAAGGGCGACGAGCAGGCGGGCCGGTTCACTGCCGTACACCCGCTGCAGTTCACGGACCACTTTGCCGGCCAGCCCGGCGAGGCTGCCGCGCCAGCCGCAGTGGGCAGCTGCGACCGCCCCGCTGTCAGGGTCGAAGTACAGGAGCGGCAGACAGTCGGCCCAGCCGACCGCCAGCAGCAGTTCCGGGTCAGCGGAATGCTGGGCGTCGGCTTCCTGCAGCGGTTCACCGGCCCGGGCGGGCACTATGGTGTCGCCATGTACCTGTGACAGCAGTGCCAGCGAACCTTCGGTCCGGCCGAAGCGGTCGAACACCCGCGCACGGTTCTCAGTGACGGCAGCACGGTCATCGGCGGTTGACATGCCCAGGTTCAGGCTCGTGAACGGACCGCTGCTCACGCCGCCTGACCTGCCGGTGAAGCCGTGACTGACGCGACCACTCAGCAGACTGCTGAAGTGCAGTTCGGCAGTGCCCGTCATCGTGTGCCGATCAGTGCGAGCTTGGCGCTGCGTTTCAGGCTCTTGATCTGCAGTTCGCGCTTCAGTGCCGCGGACCGGTCGGCGGCAGCTTCGCTCCACACCAGGTTCACCGGACGGCGTGAACGCGTGTAGGCCGCTCCGCTGCCGTCGTTGTGGCTGGCGATACGGGCGGTAAGGTCACGGGCGATACCGGTGTAGAGACTGCCGTCACGGCAGCGCACGACGTAAACGTGCCAGCCGGTGGGCTGTGCAGTGTCAGTAGCGGCGGGCCTTGAGGCTGACACCCGGCTGCTCCAGTGCCCATTCGGTCACGGCGTGGACGGCACCGCGGACGGTGTCGGTCACTATCGGATCGCCGAACGATTCGAGCCGGACGATGAGTTCACCGTCCTGGCGGGGCTGTACGACGAGTACGAGCTGCTGGCGCAGTTCAGGTTCATCGACCGTGGCGCGGATGAGCCAGCGGGGATGTTCGCCGGCGCTCAGGGCAGCTTCGTGCAGGATGACGTGTCCGTCAGCCCAGGTGCTGACCCGCTTGCTGAACTCGGTCGTGGCGGGCAGTGGTCCTTCGAGGAGGGAGTGCGGCATCTCATCGGGCCTTTCCAGGTGAGGATAGTCGCCGGCCGGCTGCTGGTTGCGCACGAACGGCTGGTAGTAAAGCGGTTTGCCCATCGTCTTCCACTTCAGGGCGTACTTCGTCTCGAACACCGCCGGTGGCGGCTCCGCCTCTGTGAGGGTGAACAGACCGCTGTCGAGCGCCTGGGCCCGGGCGAACTCCAGGTACTCCGGGTGGTCCGTCGCCAGCAGCACGCTGCCACCCGGGATGAGGCGGCTGGCGGCGAGTCGGAAGAAGTCGGCCCGCAGCAGGCGGTTCTCTTCGTGCCGGCCCTTGGGCCACGGATCCGGGAAGTTGACGGTGATGGTGCTCAGGCTGCCCGGTTCGAACAGCTGGCGCAGCAGGAAGTGAGCCTCGCCTTTCAGGATCGCGACGTTGGCGATCTGTTCACGCCGCATGCGGCGCAGGGCGCGCTGTACGCTGACGCCGGACAGTTCGATGCCGACGAAGCGGCCGGTCGGATCTTCCTTCGCGCGCAGTGCTGTGTAACGTCCGTCTCCGAAACCCACCTCCAGGTGAAGGGGTCCGGTGCCGGCCAGGACAGCGTCCCAGTCATGAGGAAAGCTGCCGGCGCGCCAGGCGATGAGTTTCAGGTAACCGGTCGGTTCGGTCTGTTCAGTAGTTGAAGTCTGGGACATGGTGCCTGTTCAGGATTCGATTGGCTTCACAGGACGGCGCGGTACCGGTTTGACCAGCATGGCCGTGTCCGTGGCCAGGTTGTTCCGCAAGAGGGTATCACGCGAGAGCAGTATGAACGGTCCGGCCCGGCGCACCGGCGTCGCCGGGAAGACGGTCACTTTGCCGTCCCGGGTGCGGCAGGCGATCCGCTCGGGTGTGTAGCCGAGTGCCTTCTTCCAGCTGTGCAGGATGGCGCTGTCGATGCCGGCGACGCCCAGCCCGAGTCCGTCGCGGTCCAGGCGGCAGACGAGCCGCGCCGTGCGGGGCCGGCGTTCAGCCACACGCAGCGCACCGACGTGCAGGAGCCTGCTGATTATCTGGCGTACTTCCAGCGGTGACAGCTCAGCCAGGTCGGCGACCTCGTTGACGCTGCGCCGCCCGTCGACGTAGCGCAGGAAGTTGACTTCCTCGGGTTTCAGTTCCACGTCGATCTCGAGTGACTCGTTCACTGCGACAGCTGGTACGGCGTCACCGATGTACGTCTCACGCAGGTTGCGGCTGCGGCCACGGTTCGTGTCGGCGCGGCGGATGGCGTCGAGCAGCAGGTCCTCGATCCTGACGTCGATGCTGCGCCGGGGTGCAGCCACATCATCGGTGAACCGGTAACCACCCTGCTCGTCCGCCAGCAGGGCATAAACGGCGTTACGTCCGGTGTGACCGTCGAACTCCGCATGGACGATGTCGCCTTCGTGAAGGTAAAGTTCTGCCTGACCCTTCGGATGGCTGATCACCAGCTCACCGGTGCGGGTCTGGGAGGCCAGCAGCTGCAGCAGGTCCACCAGGCTGAACAGTCCGAGCTGTCCCGTCATCGGCTCTCATGATAACCGGCCTGCGCGCCGGCTGACAGCGCGGCAGGGTGCCCGCACCCGAAGAGCGCCGCCAGAGGGCATATATACTCAGGCCGTGTCCCGCCGGCTCGCCATCTACCTCCTGAAGGAGGTTCTGGCCCTCTATGCAGTGGGCGTTGCCGCGTTCTGCCTGCTCCTGTCGATCGATTACCTGTCGGTCATGGCCAGCTTCCTGCTCACCTACGACGCAACTCCGGGGCAGGTCGCCGAACTGCTGCTGTTCAAACTGCCTTACTTCCTGCATCTGGCACTGCCGATCGCCGGGGTGTTCGCGGTGCTGCTGGCAACCGGCCGGCTGGCCCGGGATTCCGAGCTCAAGGCGGCCTACGCCCTCGGTGTGCCACCTGTTGCCCTCATCGTCCCCATGCTGGCGTTCGGCCTCGCGGTGAGCGCCCTTGCTGCTGTGAACAACGGCTGGCTCGAACCGCTGGCTGAACGCAGTTACACCCGCCTGGTCGAGAGTTTCTACTCCACACGGCCACCCACTGAGCGGCAGCTGAACCTGGCGTTCGGCCTGCCGGATGGCACGATCCATTACGCCGCTGAGGTGCGCAGCCGCAGCGGTGATTCCGCCCGTGCAGACCTGTCGGGAGTGCTTATCGTGCTGCCCGATGGCACCAGCCTGCAGTCGCTGCGCGGCACGTGGGACAGCGAGGCTGGTGAGTGGCAGCTGCAGGACGCTGAGCGTGTCCCGGCGGGTGGCGAACCCGAAGAAGCCGGCACGCTGACGGTGCCGTTCGCTTTCCAGGGCAGCCTGGCCAGCACGCTGGCCCGCGATGACGTTCTGACCCTGTCTGAACTGGCGGAGCAGCGCAGTCAGGTGCGGGCTGCCGGCGGCCAGACCCGCGACCTGGAGTTCACGATCCAGCGGCGCCTGGCGGACGCAGCGAGCGCGTTCACTTTCGTGCTGATCGCTTCAGTGCTGGCGGTCGGCGTCCGGGAACGGGCCGCCGCGTTCGGACTCACGATCGGCCTGCTGCTCGTCTTCTACACCCTGTGGACCGTTTCCGCCACGATGTTCGACCGGGGCGTACTCGGGCCCGCTCAGGCGGCCTGGCTTACACCGCTGCTGGTCGGTGCCGCCAGCCTGCTGCTGGGCATGTGGAGGCTCAGGCGATGAAGCTGTGGGGCCGTTACCTGCTGAGCGAGATACTGCCGCTGTACTTCGGGGGCCTCGCGGTACTGCTGCTCCTGCTGCTGGGTGGTTTCACCCTGGAGCTGCTGGCTGACGCCATCAGCCGCGGTGTGGCGCCCGGCCTGATGGCGCGGTACCTGTTGCTGAAACTGCCGACGGCCATGGTTTACGGCATCCCGCTGGCGCTGCTGTTCGCAGCGCTGCTGGGCCTGTCCCGGCTCGTTCAGGATTCCGAGATCAAGGCGGCCCGCCTGCTGGGCCTGGGCCCGGGCCGGTTCCTCGGTCCGCTGCTGGTACTGGGCCTGTTCGTGAGCGCTGTCAGCTTCATGAACAACGAGTACATCGTGCCCCGTGCGGAGAGAGCTGCGCTGGAAGTGCAGAAAGACATCCTGCTGCTCAGCCCTGAGGCACTGGTCGAGGAGGGCAGTTTCTTCACCGACGCGCTGGGCCGCAGCATATTCATCGAGCGGCTGCTGCCCGGCGGGCGCTTCGAACGCGTCACGGTCATCACCCCGGGTGGCCTGCGCGGTCCGTCCGAAGTGATCCGGGCGGGTTCAGGCGTGCTGGACGAGGCTGCCGGCGTGTGGGAACTGACTGACCTGAACATGCGCGTTTACAGCAGTTCGCGCCTGGTTCTTGACTTCAGCGCGGACAGCGGAGTGCTGCCGGTGCAGGGGCTCAGTGCGGCGTCGAGCGCTCCTGCTGACATCGCACTGCTGCCGATAACTGAGCTGCTGGAGCGGATCCGCAGCGGTGGCGACCGGCCCCAGCCGGCTGAGTACACGGCGCTGCACCGCAAGTTCGCCGAGCCCCTGGCAGCGACGGCCTTCGCGGTGTTCGCCCTGGCCGTGGCCCTGTTCTCCTTCCGCAGCGGTGTGCCGCTCGGACTGGTGTCGGTGATGTTCCTGACCTTCGTTTACTACGCCACCTGGAGCGTCATGAAGCTGCTGGGTGCCCAGGGTGCGGTTCCGGCCTGGCTTGGTGGCTGGGGTCCGCTGTTGCTGTACCTGAGCGTGGGGCTGCTGCTGCTGGCGTGGTCATGGAGACGCTGATGCGGCTGCTGCTTCTGGTGCTGCTCCTGCTGCTCTGTGGCTGGGGTGCCGCGCAGCAGCAGGTGATCATCGACACCGGTGACGATCCGGCCAGCCGGCTGGAACTGCGCAACTACGTGCTGCCGGACGGCACCGAGGTCAGCTTCTACGTGCTGCGTGGTGACCCGCTGACCATCACCGTCGGTGAGCAGGTGTTGCGTGCCACGCACGTTGAGGTGGACCTGACCCGCAACGAACTGCGGGTGATCGGTTTCGGCAGCTTCGACAACGGCAGCGAGACCGTCGAAGGCGAGGACCTGATCATCGCCCTGGACGACGAGACGTTCAGTGCCAGGAACGTGCTGGTCATCACCGGTGCGCTCGACGTGCTCGGCAGCGAAGCATGGCGCGTACCGGGTCAGATCAGTTTCCTCGACGGTACGTTCAGCCCCTGCAGCCGCTGCGGTCAGGAGGTCGAGGATTACGGCTTCCGGGCTGACCGCCTCGAGCTGTATCCGGGTGACCGGCTCATCGCCTACGGGGTGACGATGCTGATCCGGGGGCGTGAGTTCCTGCACCTGCCCCTGATGGTGGTACCGCTGGCCCGTGCTGACCGGCAGCCGCAGCTGGTCATCGAGCAGGGTACTGCTGAGAAGCGCGCGCTGGTGGCGCTCGACTGGCCGTACGTGACCGGACCGCACTCGTACGGACTGTTCTCAATCCGCTACCACGCTGACGTGGACGTTGCCGCGGGTGGTGTCATGGGCCGGCTGCTCGGCGGCAGCGTCGAGACCCAGTACCTGGGTGGCGGCTTCAACCACTGGTTCCACACGGAAACTGGCGCAGGCACGTTCCGCGTCATGTACACTCCCCCGTTCCTGAACGCGGACCTGCCCGGCGGCCGGGAACTGCCGCGCTTCGACTGGCGCTGGCACTGGCAGACGGACCCGGCCCTGGTCGAGGCCGACTCCGCCCATGGTGAAGTGCTCGTCGAGCGCGATGACGGCCGGCGTTACGGCCTTGTGGAGTACCGCACCAGCCTGGTTCAGCGCGATGACGTCCTGCAGACGACCCTGTTCAGCCGTGGATTCTTCGACCTGTACCGCGACGACACGGTCCGGGAACCGTCGTACGCCAGCCGCAGCACCCCGCGCCGCACCCCGTTCAGCGTCACGTTCGAACCTGTCGACCGGCAGCCGGTCACCCTGGGGGTCCTGCGGCTGAGCGGCCTGCTGCTGGAAGCGGGGCTGTTCGAGGACACGATCAACCCGGCGATGCGCGCCGTCACTACCCGCAGTTTCTGGCAGGCCGCGCGCGTGAACGTCAGCCACAACGTCGAACTGCTGCCGCTGCCGTTCTGGCGTTTCTTCGAGCTGGCGGGCCGCAGCAGCTTCAGCGGCTGGTACTACTCGAGCGGGCAGCGGCTGATCGACTGGGACACGCGTGTCACCGCCACCCAGGGGTTCAGTGACTACGGTGCACTCAGCCTGACGTTCAACCGAGACGTCACCGAGGGTGAGACTCCGTTCCGTTTCGACCAGCTGCCGCTGCGCGAACGCACGGAAGTACTTGGTGACCTGCGCTGGGTGCCGAGCAGCTGGCTGACGATCGGCGTGAAGTCCGGCTTCGTGTTCACCGACAGCCGCAACCCGCGGGCCGAAGGCTGGCGCCCCCTGGAGACGACACTTACCTTCTTCGACAACGTCTCGTGGCTCAGCCTGGTCGTGAGCAACGCCCGCGACCTGAAGACGGGTGACCCCGGCGAAGCGGAGTTCGAGCTGACGCTGCGGCACAACACGCGTGACATCGATGCCGGCCTCACCGCCACCTACGTTCATGACCTGTCACCCGACTTCACCTTCGCGGGTTCAGATCCGGTCAACTCGACCGCTACCGCGCTGGAAGGGCATGTGCGGGTCGAGAACGTCGAACTGGACTTCGGCTGGGGTTACCGGTTCGAGCCGGAGCTGCCGGCTGACCCGGCCGAGCCGGTCCCCTACTGGGAGCCGTTCGAGTTCGGCCTGACCCTTGGCTCGCTGCGCCGCAACGACGACACGCCCGGCTTCAGGCTCAGCTGGACCCGCGACCTGAACCACGACCGGGTGAGCTCCTTCTGGTACGAGGGCCGCTTCGCCCTGGGTCCGCTGGAACTGTTCGCTTCGGAGCGTTACCGCCTGCCGCAGGGTGGGGTCGAACGCACGACGTTCCGGGTCACTTACCCCGGTTACCTGCAGCTGGAGGCGACCGGCATGTCGCTGCTGCGGCCTTCGCTGATCTTCCTGAAGGAAGACCCGGAGCAGGTCCGCAACTACACCTGGACAGTGTCGGACGCACCCGACTTCGGTCCGCAGCGCTGGCAGGTGCGTTACCGCACGACGATCGATCCGCTGCTGACTACCCTGGACGGCGGTACCGGCGGGCGGCGTGACTCGGCGCTGGAGGTGCGGGTGCTGCTGGAGGAGGAACCGGTCGGCAACAGCCGCTTCTCGGTTGACCTGTTCGTGGACCTGCCCCTGCGTGATGACCGCTTGCCGGTCACGTACCTGCGGCGCGCCAACGTCACCCTCGGCGTCGACGTCGCTGAGCGGGTCGGTCTGCAGGGCACGCTCGGCTACCGCGGCACTTTCAGCACGGTCGAGCAGGAGGTGACGCGCGGGGAGCTGACCCTGACCAACCTGGCTCTCACGGTGCGGGTGTCTGATGAACTGTACGTGGGGGCGATGTTGAACGACGTATGGGACCTGACCGGCAACAGTGACCGGGTGGCGCGCTTCAACCTGCAGCCGGAGTTCCTGGTGATGTGGAACCGCTGCTGCTGGGCGCTGTACGGCAGCTGGAACTCCGCTACCGGCCAGGTCCGCATCGCAGTGACTACCCCGGGTGCGAGCACGGGACTGGCCGAAGAGATCACGACCCCCTGGCGGCTGCCCGACCGCCACGAACTGGCTGGTGAAGACTGATGAGAAGGTCCGTCTGGCTGCTGTTCGTGCTGGTCCTGGTCGCCTGCACGGGCACCTCTTCACCGCAGCCACCGCGGTTCCTGCTGGTCACCCACGGGACCGCCGGGGCGTTCACCGCGTCACTCGTGCTGGACGACCATGCGGCCACACCCCGCTTCAGCCTGCTGACGGACTCGGACACTCCACTGGCGGGTGAACCGGTCGCCAGCGACGTCGTCGACCGCGCCGGTGCGCGCAGCCAGGTGGTGCTGCTGCTGCGCGAGGCTGCGGCCCAGTACTCAGCTGCGTTCCTGGACGTAGCCGGCCTGGAGCTGGCTGCGCTGGGCCCACTCAGCCAGCGCATTCTTGACCTGACGCCACTGCTGCTGCCGGTCCTGGATGACGCCTCAGACATGTGCCTGACCGAGCTGCAGGTCAACCATGACGGTGAGCTGCTGGCCCTGCTGAACGTTCCGGCGGAGTGCACGCCGGGCAGCCTGACCACACCGAGCATTTTCGTGGTCGATGCTGGCGGCAGCGGCAGTCTGGTCGGTGAGTTCGCCGCGACGACAGACCTGCTGCCGTCGGGACTGTACCTGGAGCAGGGCACGCCCGCTGACGTTGACATGCTGCACTGGCTGGACGGTGCGATCGGTGCCGCGCGGATCGCGCACATGAACCTGGCAGATCAGGGCATCACCTATGGGGACGGGTTCCCTTCAGGCAGCGGCAACCCTGCTCCGAACGACTTCAGTTACAGCGACGGTGCCTTCATCGCCACACAGGGCAACACGGTGCACCTGCTGCGCGATACGACGCCTTCGACCCGCCCCATCAGCGGCAGCGCCGGCAGCTGGCAGGTGGTGGCAGACCCGTGGGCCGATCAGCTGCAGGCGCTCGTTCTGCTCAACCCGGGCAGCGGTTCACGCCTGGTCGTCTGGCGCGGGGCGTCGGACAGCACGCCGTTCGACTGGTCGGTCGGCCGCAACGTCACGGCCGCTACGCTGCATCCCGTACAGCTGTGGGTTTACCTGGCCTACCCGGGTGGTATCGGGACGGTCGACCTGGTTTCAGTTCTGGACGGTGCGGAGCCGGATGGTGACAACCGCCGCCTGCACAGCGTCAGCGGTCTGGGCACGCCGTCTCAGATCATCTGGATAGAAGGCGTACTGCCCGCGCCGGTCAGTCCCTGACGGGACGCCGCGGAGCTTCCTTCAGCACCCGGAACGCCGCAGTCAGACGTGCGGTCAGTTCCGCTTCCACCGCGCGGCTGGCGGTCTTAAGAGCACTGTGCACGGCGATGGCGTCTGCCGAGCCGTGACCGATGAAGACGTTACCGTTCACACCAAGCAGCGGTTGTGCCCCGACACTCGAAGGGTCCATGCGGCTGCGCAGACCGCTGAGCGCAGGCCTGACCAGCGCCCCGCCGAGTTTCGTGAGCAGGTTGCCGCCCCGGATCGCGTCACGGATCCAGCCGAACAGCACCTTCGCTTCGCCTTCAGCCAGTTTCAGCATCACGTTGCCGGTGAACCCGTCGGTGACGAAAACGTCGACCGTGCCCCGCAGCAGGTCGCGGCCTTCGACGTTGCCGTAGAAGTTCAGACCCGGTGTGCTGGCCAGCAGCGGCCTGGCAGCCAGGACCAGCTCGTTGCCCTTCTCCGGTTCCTCGCCTATCGAAACGAGTCCGACCGAGGGGTTGGCCCGGTCCAGGAACACCCCGGCGAAGATCGAGCCCATGATCGCGAACTGCTGCAGCCAGGCGG
>CAYPKV010000018.1:10193-25449 GCA_964411415.1 uncultured bacterium | reverse complement strand
AGATGTCACTCTTGCGTACCGGCACGGTGGTGTTGCGGTCGATCAGCTTGGTGAACCCGCCACCCGTGGTCTCGATACCGAGGCTGAGCGGAGTGACGTCCAGCAGGACGATGTCATCGACGTCACCGGTCAGGACTCCAGCCTGGACGGCAGCACCGAGTGCCACGACCTCATCCGGGTTGACCGACTGGTTCGGCTCCTTGCCGAGCATCTCCTTGACGAGCGCCTTGACTGCCGGCACGCGGGTGGAGCCACCGACCAGGATGACCTCGTCGATCTCTTCCCTGGTCAGTCCGGCGTCCTTGAGGGCCGCTTCGAGCGGTCCGCGGATCTTGCGGAGCAGCGGGGCGATGAGCTCTTCGAACTTCGAGCGGGTCAGCTTGCGGTCCAGGTACAGGGGTGCGTTGCTGGCCGGGTCCATGGCGATGAACGGCAGGCTGATGCTGGTCTCGGCGAGGCGGGACAGCTCCATCTTGGCGTTCTCGGCTGCTTCGATGAGGCGCTGAAGGGCGTGCTTGTCCTTCAGCAGGTCGACGTTGTATTCCTTGCGGAACTCATCCGCCAGCCAGTTGACGATGGCATGGTCGAAGTCCGAGCCGCCCAGTTCAGTGTCACCGGCGGTGGAGCGCACTTCGAAAACGCCGTCACCTACTTCGAGGATCGAGACGTCGAACGTACCGCCACCCAGGTCGAACACCAGGATGGTCTCGTTGCCCTTACGGTCCAGGCCGTAGGCGAGCGCTGCGGCCGTGGGCTCGTTGACGATGCGGAGCACCTCGAGACCGGCGATGCGGCCGGCGGTCTGGGTCGCTTCACGCTGTGAGTTGTTGAAGTAGGCGGGCACGGTGATGACGGCTTTGGTCACCTTCTCGCCCAGGGTGGCACTGGCATCGTCCACCAGCTTGCGCAGCACCTGTGCCGAGATCTCCTCGGGCGTGTACTGCTTGCCACCCACGACGAAGCGGACACCACCGTCATCGCCCCGGACGACTTCGTACGGTGCGCGTTCGGCGTCATCCTTCGCTTCTTCCCAGGTGCGGCCGATGAAGCGTTTCGCCTCGAAGATCGTGCCACCCGGGTTCAGTACTGACTGACGCTTGGCGACCTGGCCGACGAGCCGCTGGTCGTCCTTGAACGCCACTATTGAAGGGGTCGTACGGTTGCCTTCACTGTTGACGAGGACGCTGGGTTCAGCGCCGTCCATCACAGCGATGACGCTGTTGGTCGTACCAAGGTCAATTCCTACTGCTTTTGCCATATTTGATCACTCCCGGAGAAAACTGCCGCGCCACAGGAAACCTGCCTGCAGGCATGGCGATACATTCACTGCCGCCGAGCATAGCAACAATCAGCAGGCATGTCAATAGATATGAGTGTGGTTGTATCAACTTTGTGACCGTGCATCGGGAGTCGGCCATGAAGCTAAACTCAGTGATGGCCTTTCTGGTTATAGCCAAAGACGGAACCGACAGCGAAGCCCCGGGACGCCGTGCAGCCGTGCGTGACGAGCATTTAGCCGGTATGAAGCCTCACATAGACAGTGGCGTACTGCAGTTCGCCGGCGCGTTCCTGGACGAGGACGGCATCATGCGCGGTTCGGTCCTGCTGCTGGACCTGCCCGACCGGGCTGCCGTCGAAGCGCACCTGCAGGCAGACGTGTACACGCGGACCGGCGTCTGGCAGGAGTTCGAGATCAGCGGTTTCAGGCGGGCGGTGTGACCGGGAAGAACAGCGGTACGGTCAGCACGGTCACCACCATGAGCAGCAGGAGCAGCGGCAGGCCAACCTTCACGAAGTCAGCGAAGCGGTAACCGCCGCTCGACAGCACCAGCATGTTGACCGGTGAACTGACCGGCGTCACGAACGCAGCCGAACAGGCCAGTGCTACCGTCATCGCCACGGCCCGCGGCTCCAGCCCCAGACTGACCGCGACCTGGACTGCGACCGGCGCCAGCAGCACCGCAGTCGCCGTGTTGGAGATGAGCAGCCCGATGAGAGCGGTGATCAGGTACAGCGCTGCCAGCACGAGCTGCAGCGGCAGGTCTGCCAGCATGGAACTGAGCCCACCGGAAAGCAGCGCCAGACCCCCGGTCCGCTCTAACGCCGTCGCCAGTGGCAGTATCCCCGCGATCAGGACAACACTGCTCCAGTTGATGTCACGGTAAGCCTCGTCCATATCAAGGCAGCCACCCAGGACACAGGCGACCGCAGCCAGCAGCACGGCCAGCACGTTCGGGATCAACCCCAGGGCCATCACCGTCAGCATGACCAGCAGCACGGCGACCGCCAGCGGCGCACGGTCACGGCGGAAGCGTGATTCTTCCAGCTCCTTCGATTCGGTAACCAGGACCAGGTCATCACTCTCACCCGCCAGGGCCGAGAGCCGCCGGCCCGGACCGAGCAGCAGCAGTGCATCACCCATCTGCAGGCGCAGCTGTGAGATGCGGCCCGGACTGATCACCCCGCCACGGCGTGCGCCAACGATGTCCGCTCCGAAACGCCGCCGGAAGTCACTGTCAGCGACCGACTGGCCCATGAGTACCGAACCGGGTGAGACGAGCACCTCGGCCAGCAGCAGGCCGGGCGGCAGCGGAGCCTGCTCTCGGCTTACCCTGAGCCCCTCGGCCCGCACCAGTTCCGCGACAGCGTCCGGCGCGCCTTTGATGCTCAACACGTCACCGGACTGCAGCCGCGTCTCCGGCTGGGCGGTGCGGAACTCCTGACGCACGCCGGACGTGGCGACCGCCAGCACGCTCACGCCGTAGCGGCTGCGCAGGCGCGCTTCGGCGATGGTCCGCCCGTTCAGCCGTGTCCCGGCGGGCAGCGTCACCTCGACCAGGCGGTCACCGAGACCGTAGCGTTCCCACAGCTCATGGGTACCGGGCCGTTCACTGCCGGCACCGGCCGGCACCCGCTCAGGCAGCAGCCGGCGGCCGGCCAGCGCCATCCAGGCGACCCCGGTGGCCAGGGCGATCAGGCCCGGTCCGGTGAAGTCGAAGAACGAGAACGGCCTGTAGCCGGCCGCCTGCAGCTCCCCGGAGATGATGAGGTTCGGTGGCGTCGCGATCAGCGTCAGCATGCCGCCCAGCAGCGCCGCGTACGCCACCGGCAGGAGCAGCAGCGACGGGCTCAGGCGGGCACGCCGGGCCATGCTCACGACGATGGGCAGCATGACCGCCACAGTGCCGGTTGAGCTGAGGAACGCCGACAGGCCGGCGGTCGCCAGCATGACCAGCACGAGCATGCGCAGGTAACTGGTCCCGGCCCGCGCCTGCAGGAACCTGCCGATCGAGTCGGCCAGGCCGGTCCTGAATATGGCACCGCCGACCACGAACAGGCCGGCGATGATGATGACAGACTGGTCAGCGAAGCCCGCAATCGCCTGAGCCGGAGTGATGATGCCCGGCAGCGCCAGGGCCAGCAGCGCCAGCAGGGCGACCAGGTCCATGCGGATCTTCTCCGTTGCGAACAGCACCAGTGCCCCCGCGACGACGCAGAGCACCCAGATCAGCTCAGGACTCACCACCGCTCCTCTTCTTCTCACGCTGCCTCAGCCAGCGGGCCGTCAGGAGGCCAGCGACCAGCAGCAGGGCCGAAGCAACCAGGAACTCCCAGCGGATGCTCACGCCGTCGAAGGTGAACACACCGGTGATCGAAGCGCCGGCCAGCACACCCATGACCACACCCGGGAAACCCCCGATGAACGTCGCCAGGCTGAATGCCCAGAAGTTGATGCGCAGAGCACCGGCGAAGTAGTTGAGCAGGTCACCGGGTACCGACATCAGCCGGAACGTGAGCACGGACTCGAACACGTTCTCCTGCAGCCGGCGTTCCATGTTGCCGGGCGGCGCAGTACGGCGTCTCGTCATGAGTCGCGCCAGCAGGTAGGTGAGCATGGCAGTACCGGTCGCCGCCAGGGCTGAGAGGATAATCCCCATGACCGGTCCGAACAGGAAGCCGGCGAAGACGGTCAGGACGCTGACCGGGATCAGGGTCAGCGGTCGCAGTGCGTATATGAGCAGCAGCCACAGCAGGGAGTAGCGGCTCGCCTGCAGCGACTGCAGTATCTGCACCATCTGTTCGACCGGACTGTTGCCCCGCTGTAACGACAGCAGCAGGAACGTGCCGAACAGCGCCAGCCAGACGCCTCCTATAACCCAGCCCCGGTAACGGGCCAGCCAGTTCAGGAGGCTGGACATCTCAGACCGGAAGTTCCCGGATCTGTATCTCCACAGCAGGTGCCGGCCTGCCGAACGCCTCCCAGGCGCTGCCACCCCGCAGGAACAGCTCACGGAACCGCACACTGCCACCGTCCGGCAGGCGCCAGCCGCTGCTGCCGACCGACAGGGCCAGTTCACCTTCAGGCAGGGCGAAGCCCGCACCGGCAACTGTTGCCTGGCGGGTGTGGCCGCCGATCGTCACGTCCAGGCGGCTGCCCGGCGTGAACTGCCGCTCTGCCGTGATGGTCGTCTTGATGTTGCCGAACCCATCGACGTAAGCGACCGCTGACTCAGGCAGCGCCGGCACGTCAGCAGCCGACAGCCGGGCACCGAGTACGGTCGCGTCACCGTTCAGCAGGCGGGCGATGGCGGGCGGGTAGTTGTCACGGGAGCGGAACTGGGTGCCCGCGTTGTCAGCCAGCATCTCGCGGAAGTCAGTGGCGTGGGCCGCCAGGAACGAGAACGTGTGCCCGGCGTTCGGGCCGATGACCCGCACCCCGCTGGGCAGCGTCAGGCAGGCGAGCTTCTCCCCGGCGTTATCGGGCCGGCCCGCCCGGTCATCGCGGCGTGGCGCGACGTTGTGAAAGACGACCATGTCTTCAGGTGCGTCACCGAGCGCAAGCTGGGCAGCACTGAAACCGGCAGCCAGAGTGGCGAAAGGGGGAACTGTGGTGCAGTGTACGTCAGCACCAGGGACGAGCAGCCGCAGGCGCTGGACCACTTCCGCGAAGGCCAGGTCCGCAGCACCGAAATCAGCGATGAAGTGAATCAGCACGCCGACAGTGTACTACCGTCCGGCCTCTGAGAACCGGCCGGCAAGTGGCTGTCCGTCACGCAGCAGCGCCTCTCCGGCCACGTAGACGTGCCGGACCGACTCTTCCCGGGCCAGGGTGATGAGCGCCGCGAGGGCGTCTTCAGCATCACGGGCCAGGCTGAGGCGGCGCGCCAGCGTCGAACCTGCCGGGGGACGCAGGAACACCGCATCGAAGCTCATCCCGGGTTCCAGACTGCCGCAGTCAGCGAGGCCCAGCGCCAGGGCGCCGGAGCGGGTAGCCAGGTGCAGCAGCTGGGCCGGCGTCAGCAGCTGACCGTCCGGCCGGTTCATCTGATGCATGTGGGCGTGCAGTGCCTCGTTGAGCAGTGAGTAGTCGGTACCGGCACCGACGTCGCTGCCAAGTGCAAGGCGGACACCTGCCTGCAGGTGCTGCGCGAACGGGAACAGCCCGCTGCCCAGGAACAGGTTGCTCGTCGGACAGTGACAGACGCCAGCTCCGCCCGCGGCCAGCCGCTCCAGCTCACTGGCAGTCGGATGGACGTTGTGGGCGAACACCGAACGGGGTCCGACCAGCCCGTGCCGGCCGTAAGTGTCCAGGTAGTCGGCACTGTCCGGGAACCGTTCCCTGACCACCTCGATCTCACCCGGCATCTCGTTCAGATGGGTCGTGAAGAACGCGCCGCCGATCTGCTGCAGCAACCGGCCGCAGGCAGCCAGCAGTTCAGCGGTGGCCGTCACCGAAAAGCGCGGGGTAACGGCGTAACGCAGGCGGCCGCGGCCATGCCAGCGTCGGGCGAGCTCAAGGCTCTCTGCCTCAGCCCGTTCCGGCGTCGTGGTCAGTCCGGCGGGCAGGCCGGTGTCCCCCAGGACGAGGCCCGCTGTGATCCGAAGTCCGCTCTGCTCTGCCTCGGCGAAGAACAGTTCCATGGCCGTCGCCTGGTGGGCGCCGAACACGAGTGCTGAGGTCGTACCGTTACGGACGAGCGCCAGCAGCAGGTCGCGGGCTGCCTGCAGAGCGTAGCCACTGTCTGCGAAACGGAGTTCTTCAGGGAAAGTACGCTGCTCAAGCCAGTCAAGCAGGCTGAGTCCCATGCTGCCGATGACCGCCAGCTGGGGCAGGTGCACGTGGCAATCGACGAAGCCGGGCAACAGCCAGCTGCCACGCTCATCGCTGACGGTCACGTCCGGGTAACGCGAGCGGAGGTCATTCCAGTTGCCGCTCGCCTCGATCACTCCGTCAGCGACGAGGACGGCGCCGTCACCGTGCGCGTTCAGCCGGGCAGTCTGCAACGTGTCGCCGCTGGCCCACAGCAGGCCGGCGCGGTACATGACGGGTGCCGCCACGACGCTCGCCTCAGCGCAGCCGGGCGGGCCGGCTGGCAGGTGCGGCAGGCAGGTGGCGGAACAGTCGCAGAGACGTCTGCATGGCCGGACCGATGAGCAGAGCGAAAACCAGGGTGCCCCAGCCGACCGGGGCGCCCAGCAGCCAGCCGGCGGTCAGTACGGTCAGCTCAAGGCCGGTACGGATGAGCCGTACGCTCAGTCCGGACCGCGCGCTGACCCCCAGGACGAAGCCATCGCGGGGCCCGGCGCCCCAGCCGGAACTTATGTACATGCCCGTAGCCAGGCCGGCCAGTCCGATGCCGGCCAGGAACATGAGCCAGTACACGACCGGTGAAGCGCCGGTCACTTCCGGCAGCACCAGCATGATCAGGTCGACCATGAAGCCGATCAGGAACATGTTCAGGACCGTGCCCCAGTCGATACGCTGACCGAAGAAGACGATGCCGATGCCGAGCAGCACGATGCCGGCTGAAGCGCTGGCAACCCCGTAACTGATGGGCAGGCTGAGCGACAGACCCATGTGGAAAGCCGACCATGGATCGAGTCCAAGGCCGGCCCTGATCATCAGGCTTATCCCCAGTGCGAAGACAGCGAAGCCGCCCATGAGCCTGGGGAACGTGGCCCAGCTGCCGCGTTTCAACTCCGGGAGCCGGAACTCAGCCCGAGAACGGCGAGCCGCCGACATCGGCAGCGCTGTAGTACGGGTTGGCACCGCTGGCGTGGTCGGTGGCGTCACGTACGCCGGCCAGACCTTCAACGTTCTCGCGGAGCGTACGTTCCACCCCGTGCTTGAGCGTGATGGTCGAAGCTGCGCAACCCTGGCAGCCACCGCCGAAGCGGATGACGGCGAACCCGTCCTGAACTCCCTCGAGTTCGACGACCCCACCGTGGCTGGCCACGCCGGGGTTGATCACGGTGTCCAGCACGTCCTGAACGCGCTGTGCGAGCGGGTCATCCCAGCTGGGGCTGGGGTGGAACACCCTGAAGCCGCTCTGCATGAGGCCCTGTACGAAGTCGACGGTGGCACCGTCGAAGTTGTCGGCGCTCACCGGATCGGCGAACACCTCGAAGCCACCCGCATCGAAGACCCGGTCAGTTGCCTGCCGGTCCTCCGGCCGCACCAGCCACAGCTTCTGCTCGGCACGGGTGCCAGCCAGGCGGAGCGCACTCACTCCCTGAGCCTTCTGGGCTTCCAGGAAGTGAAGGATGCGCTCCAGCGCAGTTTCAGTGAAGTTGAGGTTCATTTGGCGTCAGTATTGCATCCGCAGCGCAGCTGTCAGAGCACCTGCATGACGTAATCGTCAGTGGCGCGCTCAAGGCCGGCTGGATCAGCAACGTAAACACCGCGGGTTCCCGACAGGGCACCGTCGTTACGGAGCTCACCCAGGATGCGGGTGATCGTGACGCGCGAGGAGCCGGTGAGGTCCGCCAGGTCTTCGTGCGTGAGCGACAGCGGCAGACGCACACCCGGTTCGCCGGACTCGCTCTCCTGGCCGAACCGCTGGGTCAGGCGCAGGAAGGCACGGGTGACGCGGGCGCCGACGGGCATCTCGGCCTCATCGATCATCTCGCGGCTGCGCCGCACCTGGCGCGCCATGCTGCGGACGATGTAGTCGCGGAGTTTCCGGTCGTTCATCGCCTGCTGCGGATCGATCGGGGTGAGGGTGGTGTCGTGGACTGCCACGACGGTTTCGGCATGTGGCCCGCCGTCAAGGGCGGCAAGGCCGATCACGTCGCCGGCGCCGTAGAGGTCCGCGATACGGTCGCGGCCGAGGGAAGTGGGTACGATTGCTTTGAGTACGCCGTAGTTGACGACGTAAAGTGCTGAAGCCTCACGGCCTGCTTCATAAAGGGTGCCACCGGCTTCCACCGTACGGGTGGGCAGGGCCAGGGCGCTCGGAACAATAGAGGAACCGGCGATGAAGCCGTTTCCCTGATTCATCTGGGCATTTGTCAGCATGGCTCTTCCTTTCTGCTGAGTCTGCGATGTTGAAGGGGACAGCGGGCCGGCTGTCACTGCGGGGCCCGCGGGCAACTACAGAAAGTATAGCAGCCGGCTCGGGGTTCTGTCTATACCCCCGCCGGCCGCTGCGTCATGTAGCCCAACCGACGAGCTTGACCCCCGCCAGCACTTCCCTTACTATCTAAGGTACATGTCAGACACTGCGCCAGCCAAGGCACTACCGCCAGCCCAGCAACGGGTTTACGACCGCCTGCTTGAGCACCATTCCCGCCATGGCGAGCTGCCTGACCTTTCGGACTTCGCACGCCAGCTGAACCTGCACTACGTGTCGCTGAAGCAGCACCTGCAGGCGCTTGACCGGAAGGGCTTCCTGCGTTTCCAGAGCCGTGGCCACGGCCGCTCACCGCTGCTGCAGCTTCACCCGGCCGCCACCGGCATCCCGGTACTGGGCGGCATCCCGGCAGGTACCCTGGCGGAGGCAGCCACGCTCGCTGACGAGTTCCTGCCACTGCACGGCCTGCGGGGCGCCAGCTTCGCGCTGCGCGTCGACGGCGAATCGATGGCGGACCTGATCCAGCCTGATGACATCGTGATCTTCGAGAAGCGCCGCCCGTACCGCAGTGGCGAGATATGCGCGGTCCGCGTGGACGAGAACGACGTCACCCTCAAGTACCTGGACCTGGTGAAGCCTGACCTGGTCACCCTGCGTCCGCACAACCCGGAGTTCCAGCCGCTTACCCTGCCCGCGGCACGCGTCAGCGTCGAAGGAACCTACCTGGGCCTCATGCGCGGACAGGTCGCCTCCGCCCTGCTCGAGACCATCGACTGAAGCCCGTCCCGCCGGCGGAACTGTGCGGTATCATGCCCCTCAACAGTCGAAGAACTGTCAGCAGGCCGGCCCGGAACGGGCGCCCGCTGTCAACGGAGGTTTGTCATGACACTGACCGCTGAGAAGACCCAGCTGCTGAACTACGTGGCTGGTGAATGGAAACGTTCTGCAGCCGGCAGCTTCCAGGACGTGGTCAATCCCGCCACCGGCGAGGCTATGGCCGCGGTCCCGCTCAGCCTTGCCAGCGAGGTTGATGAGGCCGCCCAGGCTGCGCACAAGGCCTACCTGGAGTGGCGTGAAGTTCCGGTCGTCGACCGCATCAAGCCGCTGTTCCGGCTCCGCGACCTGCTCGAGGCGAACATCGAGGACCTGGCCCGCACCATCACCATGGAAGCCGGCAAGACGTACGGCGAGTCGGTCGGCGAGATGCGCCGCGGCATCGAGAACGTCGAAGTCGCCTGTGGCATGCCCATCCTGCAGCAGGGTTACAACAACGAGGACATCGCCCGCGGCATCGATGAGCACATGTTCCGCCAGCCGATCGGCGTGGCCGCAGCGATCGTTCCGTTCAACTTCCCGGGCATGATCCCGCTGTGGTTCCTGCCGTACGCCGTCGCGACCGGCTGCACCTTCATCCTCAAGCCCAGCGAGCGCGTGCCCCTGACGATGCAGAAGTTCTACGCACTGGTCGAGCAGGCCGGCTTCCCACCCGGCGTGGTCAACCTGGTCAACGGCGGCAAGGAAACCGTTGACGCCATCCTCGACCACCCGCTCATCCGCGGTGTTTCGTTCGTCGGCAGCACCCCGATCGCGAAGTACGTCTACTCCCGTGCCGCTGCCAACGGCAAACGCGCCCAGGCTCAGGGCGGTGCCAAGAACCCGGCTGTCATCATGCCGGACGCCGACATGGACATGAGCACCCGCATCCTCGCGGACTCCGCCTTCGGCTGCGCCGGCCAGCGCTGCCTGGCCACCAGCGTCGCCATCACCGTCGGCGGCGCCCGCAGTGAGTTCACCGAGCGCATAACCGCAGACGCACTGTCGCGCAAGGTCGGCTACGGCCTCGAGGAAGACGTGCAGATGGGCCCGGTCATTACCGGTCAGAGCCGTGAACGCATCCACTCGCTGGTCACCCAGGGGCAGAGCGAAGGCGCCCGGGTGCTGGCCGGCGGCAAGGAAGCCGAAGTCGACGGTTTCAGCGACGGTTACTTCTACCACCCGACCGTCCTTGATGACGTCCGGCCCGGCAGTACGCTGGCCAGTACCGAAGTGTTCGGACCAGTCCTCTCGCTGATGCACGCCGAGACGATCGACGAAGCCATCGCGATGGTCAACGACCGCAGCTTCGGCAACCAGGCCTGCATCTTCACGGCGTCCGGCGCGAACGCCCGTGCGTTCCGCCACTCGGTCCGCGCCGGCAACATCGGCATCAACCTTGGTGTGGCCGCCCCCATGGCGTTCTTCCCGTTCAGCGGCTGGGGCGACAGCTTCTTCGGCGACCTGCACGCCCAGGGCCGTCACGGCGTGGAGTTCTACACCGAGACCAAGGTCGTGGTCGAGCGCTGGCCACAGAGCTGGACCCGTCAGTTCTGAGCAGCTGAATATGCGAGTTGCAGGCGGTCCCCCGGGAGTTCCCGGGGGACCGCTTCCTGTACCCCTGTCCCAGGCCCGCGGGCCGGTGCACATACGTCCGACCCCGCCTGAGCTGCTCTGGTAAAATCACCCATGAAAGTACAACCTGGCAGAACGGTGGCCGAGCTCAAGGAGCTCCGCGAACTGACCGGTGACGCGAACGGCGCCCAGCGCGTGGCGTTCACACCGGTCTGGAAGAAGGCCCGTGACTGGTTCCGGGCGAAACTGGCCGAGCTTCCCGTCACGGTCGAACAGGACGAGGCCGGCAACCTCTGGGCGACACTCGAAGGCGAGCGCCCTGAAGCGCTGCTGTTGGGCGGCCACATCGACAGCGTCCCCAACGGCGGCTGGCTCGACGGTTGCCTGAACATCATGGCTGCGCTCGAGACGCTGCGCCGGATCTGCGCCGAGTACGAAGGGCGCAGACCACCATTCACGGTGCGGCTCGTCGACTGGGCGGATGAGGAAGGTGCCCGCTTCGGCATGAGCCTGTTCGGTTCCAGCGCCTTCTCCGGCAACCTGGACCTGGAACGCTGCCGCACCCTGGTCGACCGCGACGGCATCACCCTCGAAGAGGCGCTGCGGGAACACGGCATCGATCTGGAACAGGCACCCAGGGCCGGACGGCAGCGGGAGACGGCGGCCGCGTACCTGGAACTGCACATCGAACAGGGCCCCGTCCTGGAGGAGCTCGGCCTGCCTTTGGGCGTGGTGCTTGGCACCTACGGGGTCGAGCGGCACGAGATAAGTTTCCACGGCCAGGCTGCCCACTCCGGCTCGACTCCGATGCACCGGCGTAAAGACGCCTTCCTGGCAGCCGGCAACATGGCCCGGGTCGTCTACGACATAACCGACCGTCACGGTGGCGTCAGCACCATCGGTTCGTGCAAGACGAAACCCGGCATCGTCACGAGTGTCGTCGAAGACTGCACCATCACTCTTGATCAGCGGCACCTGGACGCAGCCAGACTCGCAGATCTGCTTGCTGACGCGCGTGCGGCCAGTGAGAAACACGCTGAAGACGCGGGCGTAACGGTGGAGTGGAGCCGCCTGTGGCAGATCGAACCCATCCTGTTCGATGACGGGCTGATCGAGCTGTGCGACGAGTCGATCAGGGAGGTCGCCGGCACCTCGCACCGCCTGCCCTCAGGCCCGCTGCACGACGCTGCCGAGGTCGCCCGGGCCGGCATCCCGACCGTCATGATGTTCGTGCAGAGCCTGTACGGCATCAGCCACAACCGGATCGAAGACACGCGTGAAGAGCACCTCGAACAGGCAGTACTGGCGTTTGACAGGCTGGCCAGCCGCACCCTCGACTGGCTGGCCACGCGGGTCTGAGCAGGGGGTGCCACCTGGCACCCCCTTCACTAGCAGGTGAGTGCGTCGCCCAGGAAGTCGGTACCGCTCAGACCGGTCGTGATCGTGAACAGCAGACTGTAGGCGGAGCCATAGGCAGCGCTGATACCGTTACCGAACCCCAGCCCGATCAGGTTGTTAACGTGGGCTTTCACGAAACAGCAGGCCAGGCCGGGTGAAGCCGGCGCGTGTTTACGCTGGCAGTCATCGAACGACTTGACGGCGAAGAACATCGTCAGGGTGTTGTCCAGCAGCTGAATCTGGTACTCAGTCATGGCCTGGCCGCGCGCGTCGAAAGTCACCCCCAGGGTCTCCCCCGTCTGTGCGTTGACGCGGTACCAGGCTTCCCGGCCCGGTTCCGGCGACCGCGGCATGATCACGTGGTAACCGCGTTCAAGATCGGTGCGGATGTTGCGGGCGGCTTCGGCGCTGACGGCAGGCAGGTTGTCCGGGTCGGCACCGGGTGCGATCAGGACGAGTTCGCCAGACGCGGCAGCTGCGAAGGCCCTGGCGGCACTGAACGACTGTGCGCCTTCTGGGGCGCCGGCAAGGCTGATGTCGGCTTCGGCGAACGTCTCCCACACACCATTCAGCAGCGCTTCAGCGGCCACGCCCTGGCCGCTTTCGTCCAGCACTGTCCTGGCGTTGCTGACGATGTCCAGACGCGTTACCGCCCTGCTGTCGTCCCGGGTTCCGGCCAGGCTGCTGACGAACGCCAGCAGTGACGGTGCAGACCTGAACGAGAGTGATCCGGACTGGCGGGCACCGGCATCGAACATAGCTGCCGCGAACAGGTGCTCTAGCGGCGAAGCCGTCTCGATCGCCGCTTCCAGGGTGATGTCCGTATCGACCCCGTGATTGACCGCCAGCATGTACTCGAAGAACGTCCGGGTGTTCAGGAAGCGGGTGAAGAACTGGTCGAGCAGCCATTCCGGCCTGTACTCACCGGTCACTACCATCAGCCGTTCTTCGTGCAGGAGGGCGAGCTCAACTTCCTCACGGCTCTGACCGTCCAGGCTGGTGCCACCCGCAGCCCGCTGCTCTGCTCCGCGGCGGTCAACGATCATGCGGCTGTGGCTCACTTCCTCACCACCCGGCGCGATGACGGTGTACTCGAGCCAGTGCCCGGTCAGCGCGAGCGGCTCGGCCGGCTCCTCAGCCGCGCCGAGGCCGAGACCACCCAGCAGGCTCGTCGCGGCGCTGAATCCGGAACGGACGTTGCGGAACACGCCGGCTGCCTGATCGGCCATGAACTCCGGCTCGAGCACGGCGCCTTCCAGGTCGAAACCCATGGCGCCCTGCGCGAGCCTCTCATCCACGAACGGCATGTAGAACTCGGTCGCGTCCAGCACCTGGTCCAGGGGAGCGTCACTTCCCAGGCCGGTCAGGCCGCTCGGGATGTTGTTGTACGACAGCACGACACCGTTCAGGTTGGCACTGGGCAGG
This sequence comes from uncultured bacterium, assembly GCA_964411415.1. GTDB lineage: Bacteria > Deinococcota > Deinococci > Deinococcales > Trueperaceae > CALDPK01. Next base: position 11,884 of record CAYPKV010000018.1, on the reverse strand, counting down.
TTGCGGGCAGTGATGACTTCATGGACCTCGAAGTCATCTCCGACCTTGTTCTCGACGAAAGCACGGATCCTGATGCGATGCAGGTGATCTGCGGGCACGTCACCCTGGATCACCTCGGTCACTTCGGGCAGCCCGACGCCGGCCGGCAGCAGCACATCGAGCGGCTGCCACTCCTGCGCGGCGCTGAGGCGATACTCCACCCAGACGTGCTCAGCTGCTGCAGCCAGGGCGTCAGGGTCTGCGCCGGACCTGCCCAGGCTGACGCCTTCGCCCGCCAGGAACTCACTCAGCTGCTGAGCCGCGCTGCCGGCCTCGGCGAACAGCTGTTCGTCAAGCGCGTACGGGTCGAGCAGCTCTTCCAGACTGCTGCGCAGATCGGCAACCGCCAGGCCCGGGATGTCTTCGAGTTCGCTCAGCGCCATCATCGTGTCGAGGGCTGCTGCCCGCCAGGCGCCATCATCCGGCGCCCGGGCAGCGGTCGCCAGCAGCAGGCGCGCGTCGTCCTCGCTCAGCTGACCGAGCACGAGCCGGACCTCGTATCCCGCGGCACTGAGCAGCGGCGCGAGCAGCAGAGCCTGGTCGAAGGCGTTGCCGGCCCCGGCTGCCAGCGCACCAGCGCCACCACGGAGAACGCCGCGGTAAGGCTGGTAGGCGATGTTCGTGCGGACCCAGTCAGCGACCCCGTCCGCGTCCTCGAAGGCGAGCTCCAGCTCGAGCGCCTGCAGGTCGAAACGGCTGCGGTCCAGGACGGACTGCATGTCTTCGATGACGCCGAACACGGTGTTCAGCTGGGCCAGCGCGGCAGCGTAATCGCTCCGGGCTGTGACCGCCTGGGCCAGCGCCAGCGGACTGACGCCGGCCGATGAGACGATCATTGTGACGATCAGCAGGGTTCTGATCAACGACTGGAACCTGTGGTGCATGTTCTTGGCCTCCGGTACGGTAGTCGGGCAGTTGTCTGACCTGTTGGAGCCAGCCTACCCTGCAGCCGTCAATCAGCCGTGAATCAGGCCGCCCTCAGGCGATGGCAGCGACCGACTCCCGCAGCAGCTGGCAGCCCTGTTCCATGAGTTCGCTGCTGACGTTGAGCATCGGCGCGATGCGCATGACGTTCCCGTAGCGCCCGCCCTTGCCGATAAGCAGGCCACGCCGGCGCGCCTCGCTTGCGAGTGCGCTCGCCCGGTCGGGGTCAGGCCGGCCGTCCGAGTCCGTGAACTCTATCGCCTGCATCAGTCCCATGCCGCGCACGTCACTGATGAAGCCGTACTCCGCGCGGAGCTGTTCCAGAGTCGCGCGCAGCTCGCGTCCCTGAACGGCGGCGTTCTCCCACAGCCGGTTGTTCTCGATGAAACGCATGGTGGCGAGCGCCTGGGTCATGGACACCGGGTTGCCGCCGTAGGTGGCGAGGGTGGAGTTATGCAGAGCCTCAGCCACTTCCGGAACCATTACGGTCGCGCCGACCGGGGCGCCGTTGGCGATGCCTTTGGCGAAAGTCATGATGTCCGGCTCGATGCCCCAGTGGTTGATGGCACACAGATGGTCACCGGTACGGCCCCAGCCGGTCTGGACCTCATCGATGATCATGACGCCGCCAGCTGCCCGGACGAGTGGTTCTATGCGCCGGAAGTAATCAAATGGGACCGGCTGGAAGCCACCGACTCCCTGAATCGGTTCAGCCATGAAAGCGGCGA
>CAYPKV010000018.1:8266-10093 GCA_964411415.1 uncultured bacterium | reverse complement strand
CCGTCGTACACGCCACCGCTGCGCCAGCTGGAGTGGGCGGTCAGGGCCATGCCGGTGGTGCTGCGGCCGCTGTAACCGTGCCGCAGGGCGACGATGTCCGTATGGCCCGTGAAGGCGCGGGCCGCCATCACCGCGGTCTCGTTCGCCTCGGTGCCGCTGGAGGTGAAGAACGTCTGCTGCAGCCGGCCGGGCGTTACCCGGGCCAGGAACTCGGCGGCCTCGATGGTCACTTCATTCAGGTAAAGGGTGGACGTGTGGCCGGCCCGCCCGAGCTGGGCGGCGACAGCCGAGTTGACCTCACTGTTGCAGTGGCCGACTGAGACGGTCAGGATGCCACCGAAGAAGTCGAGGTAGCGGTTGCCTTCCACGTCCCAGAGCCAGTCTCCGGCTGCCCGGTCGACCGCGAGTGGTTCGTCTCCGTAGAGCAGCATCCTGGTCTGGACAGGCAGCAGCACCCTGCGGTGCCGCTTCAGAAGTTCGGCAGTCCTGGATGTCGTGGTTGCGGTCATCAGAGTGTCCTCCATGGTGAATGTTACTGGATGAACCGCCCGGTGCCTGGCAGAGCTGACAGCAGCGGGGAAAACATGGCAGGGCGGTCCGGAACCAGCTGGTTCCGCACCGCCCTGCCTCACGTCAGTTACCTCAGCGGATGGCTTCTAAGATGCTGTCATCGACCACGTCGTCATAGGCGAATGCAGTGCTGATCAGGCCTACTTCGACGAGCGTCGCGACGGAGCGTTCCCACGCTTCCCGGTCGATGCCGCCGACGTCAGTGTCGGGCGTCGGGATGGCAAGTTTGATGGCTTCGGCCGTCTGCCACGTCTGGTGGATCTCCGGGCTCTGGGTCGTACCGGAACCGGAGCAGGTGTCACCGCACTGGGCCAGCACTATCTGGGTCGCTTCAGCCTGGTTCGCACCCGCGTACTCCCAGCCACGGATGGTGGCCCGGACGAAACGCTCGGCGATCTCCCGGCCGCTCAGGCCGGAACCCTTGAAGTCAGCGGAGGCCAGGACGCTGTTGTTGACGAAGATCATGTCTTCGAGAAGGTCCGCGCCGATGTCCGCCGGATCCAGGACGTTGAGCACGTCAAGCGGGAAGCCCAGGCCGATGATCTGGTCGAGCTCGTTGTAGGTCATGGCGCTCGCCGCGTCGACCTCGTCAGGGAACACCAGCGCCGGGTCGAAGGCGTACACGACGGCTTCTACGTCCGGGTTGGTGACGGTCGGGTCAAGGTCGCTGAGCAGGCCTGCCCTGGCGAACACGGCTGCGGCGGCGAACTCGTTGCCGAAGGCCCACACGCCGACCCGCCGGCCGGCAAGGTCTGCGAACGTCTCGATGCCGCTGTCAGCCAGGGCGACCAGGCGGTAACCGGCCCGCTGGTATATCTGGGCGATCTGGGTGACCTCGAGGCCCTGCTCACGCTGGACCAGCATGTTGGCGATCCAGTCAGTACCGAAGTCGCAGTTGCCGCTCGCCACCTGTACGGTCGGGTTGACGCTGCCGCCGTCCAGGATGGTCACGTTGAGTCCTTCTTCGGCGTAGAAACCTTTGGCCTGCGCGACGAAGTTACCTACGAACTGCGCCTGCGGGAACCATTTCGACTGGAAACAGACCTCGATCAGGTCGTCCTGCGCGAACGCACTGCCGGCCAGTGCTGCCATCACGAGCGAACCTGCTGCTAACCATCGTTTCATCTGTTGAGTCCCTTCTCAGTCCGCCACCGTGGCGGTCCAGGGGTTTGCTGACGCATACCGGGGGTGTTCAGCCCTCCTCTCCGCGGTTGGAAGCGTGCCAGCTGGTGGTCACGCGCTCAAGGAACGAGACGA
>CAYPKV010000018.1:0-8166 GCA_964411415.1 uncultured bacterium | reverse complement strand
TCTCCGCGGTTGGAAGCGTGCCAGCTGGTGGTCACGCGCTCAAGGAACGAGACGACTGAGTAGATGATTATCGAGAACAGGCTGGACACGACGATGGCCGCGAAGGCGACGTCGAACGCGCCCTGGCGGGCGGACAGGCTGATACGCTGCCCGAGTCCGCGCGGCGGACCGGGGATCAGGAATTCAGCCACGATCACACTGATCACTGCGACGACGACTCCGACCTTCAGGGCGTTGAACAGGTACGGCAGTGAGTTTGGCAGCCGCACCTTCATGAACACCTCGAACGGCCGGGCAGCGTAGGCACGCAGCAGTTCCAGCTTGAGCGGATCAACCTGCAGGAGGCCCTGCACGATGTTCAGCACGACCGGGAAGAAGGTGACGATCACGACGACGGCCGCCTTGGACTCCCAGTCGACCCCGAACGCCCGGCCGAGTACCGGTGCCAGGCCGACGATGGGCACGGCGCCGAAGGCGCTTGCCAGCGGCAGGAACCCCTGCCTCAGGAACGGGCTGAACGATATCGCCACTCCGGCCAGGAAGCCGGCGCTCACGCCGATGGCCAGGCCGAGCGCGACCTCCTGGACGAAGGTCACGTAGCTGTCGTTCAGGAGGACAGGCAGGCTGGCCTGCAGCTGCTGCAGCACGTGGTGGACACCGGGGAATATGCCTTTGGGAACGCTGAAGCCGATGACCAGGCCCTGCCAGAGGAGCAGCAGCACCACCGGTACGGCGGCCGGCGGTACGAGACCCCGGAGCCGTTTGCGCCAGCCGGATTCACCTGGCACCTCTGTGAGGCTGACGAGTCCGGCGGCAGCGACTGCCGCGACCAGCTGACCCAGGAACAGCAGCCAGTAACCGGCCGCTCCTGCGCCGCCGCCCTGCTGCAGCTGCAGAACCGGCAGCCAGGCTCCGGCCAGCGCTGTGAACACGCTCAGGGCAAGCGGACTGAACCGGCCCGTCAGGCTGCCGGCGATGCTGAGCAGCAGCAGAACCGGTGCCAGCCAGCCGGCCAGCGACACGTCCGAGGCTGTGCTGAGCGGCAGGAACCAGCCGGCTGCTGCGCAGAGCAGCGCCAGCAGTGGTACGAGCCGGGTCGCCAGCGTCATGAGCGCCGCTCCCAGGGGGCGATCAGCCGCTGGGCGACGTTGACAGTGCCAACGAGAACGATGCCGAGCAGTGCCGAGATGAACAGCAGGATCCACACGTCCGCGACGCTGCCTGACTGCACCTGACCGAGTATCTGATAACCGAGGCCGCGCCGGTTGTTGGATTCCGTCTCCGCCACGAGCGCACCGACGAGTGCCGCCGCCATGCCGAGCTTGAGGCCCGTGAACAGGAACGGCGTTGCCGCCGGCAGCCTTACCTGGCGGAATATCTCGAACCTGTTCGCAGCGTAAGACCGCATCAGGTCCAGCACGAGCGGGTCCACCGCCCGCAGGCCCTTGGTCGTGCTGACCACGACCGGGAAGAAACACAGGTACGCACCGACGAGTGCTGTTGGCAGCAGGCTCGTCTGGATCGTGATGCCGAAGTTGCCGAGCACGAGCAGCAGCACTGGCACCAGCGCGATGATGGGTATCGTCTGCGACGCTATGGCCCAGGGCAGCAGCGCCCGCTCCAGCGGGCGGAAGATCACGAACAGCACCGCCAGGACGATACCGAGGGCGCCGCCGAGCAGCAGCGCCGACACGGTACCCATGGTCGTGTACAGGGTGGCCCGCACCACGTTGCGTTCATCGGCAAGCGGGTAGCGGCCGAAGAACGGCCCGAGCCGCTGGGCGATCCAGTGCGGGAACGGCACCGGATGCTGCGGCAGGGCGTAGAAACATTCCATGAGCGTAGTTCCGCAGGCGGGCTGGGAGTAATGGACGTAACGGCTCGTCCACAGCACCGAGCCGGCCGCCGGGGCAGTGGCCAGCAGCACGGTCCCCTGAGCCGGGTCCTGCAGCCACCAGTCACGGTACTGCCGGAGCTGACTGTTGCGGGCCGGTGGTGCCGTGAAAGTCACCCGCGCTCCGTCCCGGATGTAATCACGGCCTTCTTCCTGCAGCACGCCATCGACGGTGATCAGGCCGCGTTCAGATTCGAAGGTGAACACAGCGGCGGCTCCGTCAACACGCTCAGCCGGCCGTTCCGGGTTGTCGGAAAGCAGGGTGTCATCAAGCCACAGCTCCCGGCTGCGGTCAGCCTCGATGATCCGTCCGGCCGGGAAGCTGAAGCTGCGGTTGCTGCCGTCGACCTCGCCGGCGAGCAGGGGCGCCAGGCTGAGAACTGCGCTGGCGGTGCGCAGGCGGCTGTCCGCGGGCAGCTCAGCGGCCGTGACGACCGTACCTGCGCTGGCATCCAGCACGGCCCAGTCGGCACTGAGCCGCTGCAGGTCAGATCCGAACGCCGGCGGCTGCAGTAACCGGACGGCGGACCCTTCGATCTCGTAATCCGTACCCTCGGCGAGCAGCTGTCCGTCCAGCAGCACCGGACCGTCCGCGGCTCCGAAGGTGAACCGGTCGCGGCTGCCATCGGGCGGCAGGGCCGGCGGCAGGCTGCCGCGCTCCAGGTGCCGCCAGCCAACACCTTCCGCCACGTACAGCTCAGCGGCCGCCGGCAGGGGACCGCCTGCGCTCCAGACGAGCGGGCCGCCCGGGCTCAGGTCTGCGTGCCAGTCGACCCAGGTCCCGACTTCATCCGGAGCGGGTCGCCGCCCGTCCAGCAGCGGCACACCAGCCTGCTCACCGAACGCGGCCGGCAAGGCTTCAGCCAGCGGCACGGGTTCATCGGCCAGCTGGCGGGCCGGCAGCACCTCAGCAGTCTCGCGGAGCCACTTGCGGGTGTCCTCCATGTCGCGGCGCGCCATCGGCAGACCGAACAGCAGCGCCACCGGGTACATCAGAAGCAGCAGTGCCACAAGGGTGAGCAGCACCGGCAGCACCCTCAAGCGGTTCATGTCAGTGGACTCCCCGCAGCGACTCACGCACCTGGGTGGCCAGCTCGAAGAACCGCTGTGATTCGCGGGTGTCCGGACCCCGTGGGTACGGCAGGTCAACCGGGATGACCTGTTCGATCTTGCCGGGCCGCGGGGTCATGACGACGATGCGCGAGGACAGGAACACCGCTTCGGCGATCGAGTGGGTAACGAACATGATCGTCTTACCCGTCTGGGTCCAGATGCGCAGCAGCTCCTGGTTCATCGTCTCGCGGGTGATCTCGTCCAGCGCACCGAACGGCTCGTCCATCAGGAGCAGCCGCGGGTCGAAAGCGAGCGCCCGGGCGATGGACACCCGCTGCTGCATGCCGCCGGACAGCTGCCACGGGTACTGGCGCTTGAAGTCTTTCAGGCCGACCAGGTCCAGCAGCTCACCGGCGCGCTTCTCGCGTTCACTGCGGCCGTAATTCATCAGTTCAAGCGGCAGAAGCACGTTGCGCATGACGCTGCGCCACTCAAGCAGTGCCGGCGCCTGGAACACGTAACCGTAGTCACGGTCGAGACGGGCCTGGCGGGGTTCCTTGCCCATCACCCGCAGCTGGCCGGAGGTCGGTGTCGCCAGGTCGGCGATGAGGCGCAGCAGCGTCGTCTTGCCACAGCCTGACGGACCGATCAGGCTTATGAACTCACCTTCGTCGATCGTCAGGTTGGCGTCTTTCAGGGCAACGGTCTCAGTGCCGCGGCCCCTGAACACCATGTTCAGGTCGGTGACCTCGATGACCGGCTGGTTATGCACGGTGCCTCTCAGGAGAGGTGCCGCAGCAGCAGCTGCCCATGGTCCGGGGCGCCCGTGAACCGGCCGTTCTCGACCTGGACCTGACCCCGCACTGTGACCGTCTCGGCCCTGCCGTCGACTTCCATGCCTTCGAAGCCACTGTAGTCGACGTTCATGGCGTGCGTGGCAGCGCTGATCGTGCCGCGCCAGCCGGGGTCCCAGATGACCAGGTCCGCGTCACTGCCGACTGCGATCGTACCCTTGCGCGGGAACAGCCCGAACAGCTGGGCCGTCCGGGTGGAGGCTGCGGACACGAAACGGTGCAGGTCCAGCCGGCCGCGGCTCACACCGTACGTGTAGAGCAGCTTGACACGCTCCTCGATGGCCGGGATGCCGTTCGGGATCATGGTGAAAGCCCCGCGGCCCATCTCCTTCTGGCCCCGGAAGTTGAACGGGGCGTGGTCCGTGGCGACGGTGTCGATCATGCCGGCCTCGAGTGCATGCCACAGCGCGGTGTGGTTGCTGCGGTCGCGCAGCGGCGGCGACATGACGTACTTGGCGCCTTCGAAGTCCGGTTTCTCCGCATCGCTGCGGTCCAGGATCAGGTGCGGGATGACCGCTTCGATACTTACGTCCACACCGCGGGCCCGGGCGGCCAGGGCGGCCTCGAGTGCCGGACGGCAGCTTAAGTGCACGATGTAGCCCTTTGCCCCGGTCAGTCCCAGGAAGGTCGTGAAGTGGTGGACGCCGTCAGCTTCGACTGCCTCGGGCCGGCTCGGCTCGTGCCATTCGGGACCGGTGCGGCCGGCGGCGAGCAGCTGCTGCTGCAGCGCTCCGACCAGCTCGGCGTTCTCGCAGTGGGCTGTCACCGTGACGCCGAGTTCGGCGGCCAGCTTCAGCACGCGGAACAGTTCGTCATCGTCGACGCCGAACGCGCCCTTGTAAGCCAGGAACACCTTGAAGGAGCTGAGTCCTTCGCTGACCAGCTGGCGCAGCTGGGCTTCGGTTTCCTCCGTGAACTGGGTCACGCCGATGTGGAAGGTGTAGTCACAGGCGCTGTTGCCGGCGGCCAGGCCCTTCCAGTGGGCGACCGCAGCCATGAGGTCTTCGCCCCGCGGTGGGGCGAGCATCTCGATGAAGGTCGTGGTGCCGCCGAGCAGCGCGGCGCGGCTGCCGGTCTCGTGGGTGTCTGCCGTCACGGTACCCATGAACGGCAGGTGGATGTGGACGTGTGGATCGATGAAACCCGGGAAGACGTACCTGCCGGTCGCGTCGATCACGCGCGTGCCGGCAGGGGCGCTCAGGTCACGGCCGATGGCAGTGATCTGCTCGCCTTCCACGAGGATGTCTGCAACGTATCTGCTGTCGGCGGTGATGATCTCGCCGCCCCTTACCATCAGGCTCACTCAGTTGACCTCCATCGGCGTGGTTCCACAGTTCAGTGGATGTCGATGCCTTTCTCGGCGCGGAACCTGAGCATCTCCTCCCAGCGGAGCGTGACTTCAGGCCGCTGTTCCGTGATCTCACCCCAGGTGATGCTGCCGAACTTCGGCGGGCGTTCGACCATCGTGATGCACTCATCCACCGGGCACACGAGCGAGCAGAGGTTGCAGCCAACGCAATCGTCCTCGCGGACGAACGGCAGCGGCCGGACCGAACCGGTGTAGGCGGCCGGGTCGACCTTCACGCCGTCCAGGGTCAGGTCGATGGCCTGGTGGGCGCCTTCATCGCAGGCGGCGTAGCACAGGTTGCAGTGGATGCACTTCTCTTCGTCGATGCTGGCAACGACACGGTAGCTGAGGTCCATCGCGTTGAACGGTGAGTAACTGGGTGCGCTGGCACCTATGACCTCGTTGATGCTGGCGGCACCTTTCTCATCGAGCCAGTTGCTGAGGCCGTCGCAGAGCTCGTCGATGATCTTGAAGCCGTAGTGCATCACTGCCGTGCACACCTGGATGCTGCTGGCACCCAGGAGCAGGAACTCGGCGGCATCGCGCCACGTCTCCACGCCGCCCATGCCTGAGATGGGGATGCGGCGGTCACGCGTCTCAGCGAGCTGCATCGCTTCGCTCAGCATGCTCAGGGCGATCGGTTTGACGGCCGGGCCCGCGTAGCCACCGTGTCCACCTTTGCCGGCGATGGCCGGCTGGATCTGGAACGAATCCAGGTCGACGCCGACGACACTGTTGATCGTGTTGATCAGGCTGAGCGCGTTGGCCCCACCGCTGATCGCCGCCTGAGCGGGCATCTTTATGTTGGTGATGTTGGGGGTCAGTTTGACGATGACCGGGATGCTGGCTGCTTCAGTGACCCAACCGGTGATCATCTCGCAGTACTCAGGTACCTGGCCGACAGCCGAGCCCATGCCCCGTTCACTCATGCCGTGGGGGCAGCCGTAGTTCAGTTCGATGGCGTCAGCCCCGGTGTCCTCGATGCGCATGACCGCGTCACGCCACACTTTCGGATCGGACTCGAACATCGCTGAGACGATCACGGCCCGGTCGGGCCACAGCCGCTTCACTTCGGCAATCTCGCGCAGGTTGACTTCGATGGGCCGGTCGGAGATGAGTTCGATGTTGTTGATGGCCACGAGGCGGTTACGGCCGTAGCTGAACCCGCCGTAGCGTGAGGAGATATTCAGGACCGGGGTCCCGATCGTCTTCCAGACGGCGCCGCCCCAGCCGTACTCGAACGCCTTGTTCACCTGGTAGGCGCTGTTGGTCGGTGGCGCGGAGGCCAGCCAGAACGGGTTGGGGCTCTTCACCCCGGCGAAGTTGATGCTCAGGTCAGCCATTTGTCACCAAAGATCCTTCCTTCACCCTGCACCGGCGGCTGTTCGCTGAGCCAGCCGTGGATGTAACGCGCAGCAAGCTTGCCGTCCTGGACTGCCGTGACGGTCATGGCATCACCTGTCAGTTTCGCGGCGTCGCCACCGGCGAACACCCGGGGGTTGCTCGTCCGCATCTGCTCATCGATGACGGCGTAGCCCCGTTCAGTGGCCACTCCGAACGCAGCGAATACGTGGGTGAGTTTCTCCTGGCCGATCGCCTTGATCACCTGATCGCATTCCAGGACGAAGTTGCTGCCGGGTATCTCGCGGATGCCGGCCCGCCCGTCCGGACCGGGTTCGGTTATCTCCATGCGCACGCATTCGAGGCCGGTCACCTGACCGTTCTCGCCCAGGACTGCCACCGGCTGTGTGCGGAACCGGAACTCGACGCCTTCGTTCTTCACGAACTCGTACTCGAAGTCGTAGGCGGTCATCTCGCGGTCGGTGCGCCGGTAGACGATGGTCACCCGCTCAGCCCCGAGGCGTTTGGCGATGGTGGCGGCGTCGATGGCGGTGTTGCCCGCACCGATGACAGCCACGTGGTCGCCGACCCGGATCTCACGGAGCCGCTCCAGTCCTTCCATCTCAGCCAGCTTGGTGTCGGCGATGAAGGAGAGCGCCTCTGTCACACCCTGCAGCTCCTCACCCGGGATGTGCATGTCCGGCACCCGGCCCATGCCGACTCCGAGGAACACGGCGTCGAACCCGTTCAGTACCTCTTCAGCGCTGACGTCACGGCCGACTTCGACGCCGGTCCTGACCGTCACGCCGAGGGAGCGGATGAAGTCGACCTCTTCGAGGCTCACCCGTACCGGCTCCCGCATGACGACGATGCCGTAGGTCGACAGGCCGCCAGGAAGTTCGTTCTTCTCGAACACCGTGACGTCGTAACCTTCGAGTGCCAGCTGACCGGCGCAGCTGAGTCCGGCCGGTCCGGCACCGACGACTGCTACGCGCCGGCCGTTGGGTTCCGCCGGCGTGAACGGCTGCAGTTCCCGTTCGAACAGGTGGTCCATCGCGTAGCGCTGCAGGCGGCCGATCTCGATCGGTTTGTGGTGCTCACCCATGACGCAGGCGCCTTCACACAGTTCCTCGACCGGGCAGACGCGTGCGCAGGTCGCTGCGAGCAGGTTCGACTCGAGGATGGTGACCGCCGAACCGGTGACGTTATCGGTCGCGATCTTGCGGATGAAGAGCGGGATGTCGATGTGGGTAGGACACGCCTGGACACAGGGTGCGTCGAAGCAATAGAGGCATCGGCTCGCCTCGATCCTCGCTTCGCGCAGTCCCATGGGTGGCTTGACCTCGCTGAAGCGTTCCTTCAGCAGATCCAGGTCTGCCTGCACCAGGCTGGCGGGTCTGAACTCGGGCATACCAGCAACCTTTCTGCGACCGGATACGTCAGTGCCCAGGCACTCAGTCCTGGAGTCACTTCAGTCGGATTTGGTGCGCCATTCTAAGTTGCTGTGCGTGAACCTGTAAATGTTGAGCGCTGCACTCGGCATTATGTTGCCGGTCGTTGCGGCGCCGGGACGACCGCCTCACATACAGAAGCACCCCCGCCTGGATATGTCGGGCGGGGGCGCGGTTAAGCTGGCTGTTGTGGCGCTCAGTCCAGGAAGTCGCGCAGCTTGCGGG